>CAZANH010000299.1:0-13120 GCA_964486515.1 uncultured Eubacteriales bacterium | reverse complement strand
GATTTCCAGTCGTGATTATGCTAATTTTAAAGGCTTTACCTTCCATTATTCATTTTCCTTTAAAGCCACCTTATAAGCGGGTTTGACATAACCATCAGTTATACAATTCCTGCAGGTACTTTAGCGTAAATATTTCGTCTTTTTTAAAAAATGTTAGAAAAATGTTAGAAGAATTTCTGAGGGAAAGAATTTTTGGCAGTTAATGGGGACCTGAGTTATTATTCTATTAGGCAGTGATTTGTGGTATAATATGTGTACAGTTGTAAAATAGTGATGGAGGGTAAAAAGAAATGAACGAAATTATATTTGAAATATATGAATCTCAGGAAGGTGGATATGAATCCAGAGCTTTAGGTTATTCCATATTCACTCAAGCAGATACTTACGATGAAATCAAGTTAAAAATAAAAGATGCAGTAAAGTGTCACTTTGACAACGATGAGTCACCAAGAGTTATTCGATTACATTTTGTTCGTGATGAGGTTATTGCTTTATGAGATTGCCAAGGGATTTAAAGGGGAAAGATTTAGCCAAGAAGCTTGAACAATATGGATATAGCATTACAAGACAGACGGGAAGCCATATGAGATTAACAACTTGTTTGAATGGCAAGCATCATGTTACTATTCCTGTCCATGACCCGATTAAAATTGGAACATTTAACAATATTCTCAAAGATGTATCAAAACATTTAAATATTAACAAGAAAGAACTTATGAATAAGCTTTTATAGTTGCTTTTTTTTATATAAAGATTAAATGAACTATAGTGATGAGACAGATATTCCTATTGTGCTTTTAATTCCAATAAATAATGTTATATAATATTTTAAATTATAACATAATTAACAAATAATGTACCATAAGGCCGGATATATCCTGAAACATTTTAAGAATAGCTTGAAACTGCCTGAAAGATTCTTTGAAATGTGCAAAAGTAATATAGGTAAAAGCAGGAGATATTTATTTAAAATGCAGAAACTGCGTGGGCTGAAAATTGGTCTTAAGCCCCCCTGCCACATGCATATCCATAGACCATCCTCCGTAAGCTACGGTATCATCAAAAACTTTGCCTCCAAAACAGTCCTGTTCCTTTAAAATATAATGTCCCGTTATTCTTCTGCTTTCCCTCTTTCCAGGCAGAAATCCAACCCAGTCAAGTGCATGGTTTTCCGCATTGTGCTGTCCAGCGTTTTTTATATGATCCCATACACCGTAAACCGCTTTCAAAAGCTCATCCCGCAGCTCTTCTCCATCTTCAATAATATCCAGTTCATCTCCACCCAGCTCAATCCACCAGTAGCCCGAGGTTATTTGCTGCAGGTATAATTTTGAGTGTCTCTCTGAGGCGAAAAAAGGAACTTTTCGAAAAAGACTGATTAACTATTCTGAACGAAATAAATTTCTCAGATACATATACTAAGGAATGACAAAACAATAAAGGTGTTATTATTCTGTCATTCCTAATATCAAATAAAAAATAGGACTATAGTCCTATCTTTTAATTTTTTTTAACTTTTTTTAATAAAACACTTGATTATTAAATGATTTTGCATTAAAATTAGTTACAGGTGGTGAGAAGTGGAGGAAAGTGGTACCAAATGAAACGGTAGTGGGGTGAAGTGATTGTTTTTTGGTGAATACGCACACACTTTGGATCCGAAGGGGCGTATAATCATTCCTTCAAAGTTCAGAGAGGAACTTGGAAATAAGTTTATTGTAACCAAAGGACTTGACAACTGTTTGTTTGTATATTCAATGGATGAGTGGAGCAATGTTGTCGCAAAACTCAGAACATTACCCTTCACGGATGTTGATGTCAGGAAGTTTATAAGATTTTTTTCAGCAGGTGCCACTGAGTGCGAACCGGACAAACAGGGAAGAGTTGTAATCCCACAAACATTAAGAGAACATGCAGGCTTGGAAAAGGAAATATATATAACAGGTTCAATAACGAGACTAGAAATATGGAATAAGGACAAATGGGAGAAACAAAGCGGAGATTATAGCAATGATGCTGATAAAATAGCGGAAAAGATGAGTATGTTAGGTATATAGAATATTAACTGTAACATATGGGCCGGCAGGGAATGGAGATTAAATTATGTATGTTTTTTACCATAAACCGGTTTTATTTGAAGAAGTTATAGAATATCTTGTTATAAAAGCGGATGGTATATATATAGATGGAACAGCCGGTGGTGGAGGCCATTTATCCGGAATTTATGAAAGGCTGAATGAAAAAGGAATACTGATTGCAATTGATCGGGATTTAACAGCTTTGCAGGCATCGGAACATAAAATAAAAAGTGTAGTAGGACAAGCCAAAATAATATTTGAGAAAGGCGATTTTAGAAATTTAAAAAGCATTTGCAGAAGCTATAATATTAAAGGTACAAACGGTATATTACTTGATCTGGGGGTCTCATCCCACCAGCTTGATGAAACTTACAGGGGATTTTCCTATATGGAGGATTCTCCACTTGATATGAGAATGGATAGAGCAGCGGAACTTACAGCTGAAAATATAGTTAATGACTATGAACCTGAAAAAATAAGGAATATTATTAAAACTTATGGTGAGGAAAGATGGGCATCAAGAATTACTGATTTTATTATAGAAACGAGAAAAAAAAAGAGAATAAAAACCTCAAAAGAGCTTGTCGGAATTATAAAAGCTGCAATACCCGCAGCAGCAAGGCGTAAAGGCCCTCATCCTGCAAAACGGACATTTCAGGCACTGAGGATAGAGGTAAATGATGAGCTTGGAGCACTAAAGGAGGGGATTGAAGAAGCGATTGAAGTTTTAAAACCGGGAGGCAGGTTATGTATAATAACATTTCATTCACTTGAGGACAGAATTGTTAAGAGAGCGTTTAAAAAGAATGAAAATCCATGTAAATATTCAAATGAATTATCGACATTTGAATGTGGTGAAGTTAAAAAACTGAAAGTTATTACAAAAAAACCTGTAAGAGCTTCTGAAAATGAACTGAATGGAAATCCAAGAGCCCGTAGCGCAAAGCTGAGGGTTGCAGAAAGGATTTAAACTTGCTTATATCTTGTTTTTATATATTATTGCATTACAGAAAGAAAAAATTGACAGAACACTCAAGATAAAATGCGGGTAAAAACACTTAAGAAAAAGTACGTAAAAAACAAAAGATAAAATGCAGGCAAAAAAACAAAAGATAAAATTTATAATTTACAAAGGAAAAAGTAATAAGTTGCAATATTTGCCGAGGATCGGCCCCAAACCGGTCCCCGGATTTATTGTCTAAGGACGTATTGTTCATGGTAATAAAATGTAAATCATGTCTTCATAAATGTAATAAAAAGCGTCAGGAGTGAATAGAATTGTTACAAAAGAGAAACAGCATGTATATTCATGGGACATTGGCAGAAAAGCCAACATACGATGTATATGAGAAGAATACAGTACTTAAGAGAAAAAAGAAAGTTAAAAAATACAGGAAGTCAAAAATAAAGGCAGTTTTTATTATTATACTGTTATTTATTTCCTGTATGACTCTTATGTACAGATATGCGATTTTACTTAACTTAAATTATACCGCCGGTATACTTGAAAAACAGTATACTGAATTAAAAAATGAGAATTTATTACTTAAAGTTGAATTGGAAAAGGATACTGACATTAGATATATAAAAAACGAAGCCTTGGAACGATTGGGAATGAAAGAGCCGGATAGAGCACAGGTTGTATACTTAAGCATTAAAAAAAGTGATTTTACTGTTGTATATAATGAAAATGAAAAAAAAGAAACAATTAAGGAAAATGTTTTTGCATTACTTATAAATAAAGTGGGCAAACTCATCCGTCTTTTTTATTGAATTGTAACAGGAGGTAAGATGTGGCAGGATTTAGCCTCATGATGAAGAGAAGGCAGGTATTTATACTTATTATTTTTGCATTTTTAGTAATATCACTTCTTGCAAGAATTGCATTTATACAAATAGTACAGGGAGAAGACCTGAGGAAGAAAGTCTTTGAGCAGCATAACAGGGGAAGGCTGATAAGTCCAAAAAGAGGTACCATATATGATAGGAATGGCAAGGAACTTGCTATAAGTGCTTCAGTTGAAATAATTTCAGTAAATCCCAATGATGTAAGATTGTCCGCCAATAATCTGGAAAATATCAGCCTTGAAGATATTGCAGAGAAATTAAGTGAAATTCTTGATGTGAACAAAGAGACAATTTTAAAAAAATTAAATGCAAAAAGCTGGTATGAAATTATTAAAAGAAAAGTTGACAGGGAGTGTGGCAATCAAGTAAGACAGTGGATACAGGATAATCAAATCCAGGGAGTGTATGTGGACGAAGCATCAAAAAGATTCTATATAAACGGGAATCTGGCAGCTCATGTAATAGGTTTTACAGGTGACGACGACCAGGGAATTGACGGTATTGAGGTAATAATGGACAAGTATCTGAAAGGAGAGCCTGGAAAAATCCTGAGCGGTTTGGATGCAGGAGGGCATGAACTTCCATATAATGCTGAAAAACGTATTGAAGCTCAGGATGGACTAAATGTTGTTCTGACTATAGATGAAACAATTCAGTATTTTGCAGAAAAAACTCTTGAAAAGGCAATTGATGACTGGAAAGTTACACGGGGAGCAACTGCAATTATTATGGACCCCAGAAACGGAGATATTCTAGCACTTGCTGTAAAACCTGATTATGATTTGAATAAACCCTTTGCATATCCTGATAATATAAATGCTGAATCATATGGAACAAGTCCTGATACATGGATAGGCAAAGCATCAGATGAAGACGTAAATATTTTAAGAAAAACAGTATGGAGAAACAAAGCAGTTGTAGATACATATGAACCAGGTTCTACATTTAAAGCGATAACAACATCTGCCGGCCTGGAAGAGGGAGTAATCCATCCTGATGACAGGGTTAATGATTTTCCCGTAACGGTAGCAGGGCACCAATTGAAATGCTGGAGATATTATAATCCCCATGGTGAGGAATCTTTCAGAGAAGCTGTGTATAATTCCTGCAATCCGGTATTTGTTCGTGTGGCGCAGGCACTTGGAATTGAGAAATTCTATGCTTATGTCAGGGCTTTCGGTTTTTTTGAAAGAACAGGTATTGATTTGCCTGGTGAACAACTGGGACTTTTTCATAAAAATCCAAAAGAAATAGATATGGCTGTAGCAGCATTTGGGCAAAGATTTACAATAACCCCTATACAGTTGGTAACTGCATACTGTGCTATTGCAAACGGTGGAAATCTTGTGAAACCCCGTCTTGTGAAAGAACTTACGGATTCACAAAATAATATAGTAAAAAGATTTGAACCGGAGGTAATAAGGAATGTTATTTCCCTGAAAACATCGGAGACTGTGAGAGATATACTTGAAGGGGTTGTTTCTGAAGGTACGGGTAAAAATGCTTATATCAAGGGTTATAAGGTTGCCGGCAAAACGGGAACATCACAGACTACCGAAAGTGACAGGTACATTGCTTCGTTTGCAGCTTTTGCACCTGCAGATAACCCCGTAATATGTGTTCTTGTTGTGCTTGATGATCCTGACGGTGATTCGTATATGGGTGGAGTTGTAGCTGCACCCGTAGCGGGAAGTCTTATTGAAGAAATATTGGATTATCTTGGGGTTGAACGAAGATATTCTGAAAAAGATATGGAAATGATAGTAAAAGAGGTCTATGTCCCTGAAGTAAGAAATATGACAGTTGAACAGGCAGCCAATGAACTTAAAAAATATGGTTTGAAGTATAAAATAGAAGGTGATAATACAAATAAGGATGCAAAAGTACTTAAACAAATTCCAATGCCTGATGTCAGCATACCGGAAAATTCAGTTGTAATTATTTACACATATGAAACTGATAAAGCAGTTATGGTAAAAATGCCAAATATTTTAAACAAAACATTATCAGAGGTTTCGGAAGTTTTTGAAAAGCTTGGCTTGAACATCAAGGTAAAAGGTATGGGTACGGTTGTAAGACAGGCATTTGCCCCGGGTGAAATGGTAAGAAAGGGTGAAGTGATTGAAATTGAATTCAGGCATCTTGACAATGTAGAATAATTGCAGAAGGTTAGGATTGAAAGGACTGACTTGCTTTGGTTGCTACGTATAACCTGGTATGTTATACTTTCATATAGTATATAAGCGGGAGAGGTAATAAGGTATGAATCTCAGCAAACTTATTGAGGGACTTGAATTAGAAAAAATAAAAGGCAGTACGGATATGGAAATTAGTAATATTGTTTATGATTCAAGAAAAGCGAGAAAGGATAACCTTTTTGTATGTATAGACGGAACTGTTTCAGACGGGCATGCGTTTATACCGGGAGCATTGGAAAACGGTGCATCGGCACTGCTTATTCAGAAGAAAGTAAGTGTTCCGGGTGAAATTACTACTGTCAGAATAAAAGATACAAGGTATGGTTTGGCATATGTTTCAGATAAATTTTTTAATCGTCCTTCAAGAAAGTTAAATCTTGTAGGAATAACAGGTACAAAGGGAAAAACCACAACTACTTATATGATAAAATCAGTACTTGAGAAAGCGGGACATAAAACAGGTCTTATTGGGACAGTGGGAAATATGATAGGTAATGAGAAACTTTATACTGAAAGGACTACACCTGAATCATATGATTTACAGGCATTATTAAATGAAATGCTGAAAAAAAATGTTGAAAGCGTTGTGATGGAAGTATCATCACAGGGAATTAAGCTTAACAGAGTAGCCTTGTGTGATTTTGATATTGCAGTTTTTACAAACATATCAAGAGCACATATAGGAAAACGTGAGCACACTGATTTTGAAGATTATCTTAATTCAAAAATAAAACTTTTTGAAATGTGTAAAAAGGGCATGGTTAATATTGACAGCAATTATGCAGGAGAAGTAATAAAAAGTTCAAAATGCAAATTGCTAACATTCGGTATTGACAATGATGCGGACATAATGGCAAAGAGTATACGTAAATACGCTGAAAGTGTTGAATTTGAAATACAAACACCATGGGGCAATGAGAAATTACATGTAAATATGCCTGGAAAATTCAGCGTTTATAATGCCCTTGCTGCAGCAGGGGTATGCCTTATGATGAATTTAAGGTTTGAGGATATCAAAAAAGGATTTCTGAATGTGAATGTGCCTGGAAGGATAGAAGTTGTGAATACAGGAAAGGATTTTACTGTAATGATAGACTATGCACATTCTCCGGACAGTCTTGAAAACATACTGACCGCCGTAAAGGAATTTTCACCGGGAAGGATTATATGCCTTTTTGGATGCGGAGGTGACAGGGATAGGACGATGAGACCCATGATGGGGGAGATATCAGGAAGAATATCAGATATGACTGTTATTACCTCAGATAATCCTAGAACAGAAGATCCGGAAAAAATTATCAGTGAAATTGAAGAAGGAATAAAGCAGACAAATGGTGAGTACATTACGATAACAGATAGAAGAGAAGCAATTAGATTTGCTCTATTAAACGCAAAGCCGCGGGATATTATTATACTTGCAGGAAAAGGGCATGAGAATTATATCACTTTTAAAAACAATACAATACATTTTGATGAAAGAGAAGTAGTGCGTGAAATAATAAGTGAGCTTGAAGGGGAGAAAAAATAATGCTGCCTTTAAAAATAGCGGAAGTAATAAAAGCAACTAACGGAAAGCTCATATATGGTGATGATGAGATATTGGTATCTGGAATTTCATCGGATTCAAGGACAATTAAAGAGGGAGAATTGTTTATACCGATTATTGGAGAGAGATTTGACGGACATGATTTTATTTCTGAAGCGTTTAAAAAAGGTGCTAGTGCTTGTATAACAAATAAAACAATTAAAGGAACAAAGGAAAAGGTAATTGTTCTTGTTAATGATACAACAAAAGCCCTGGGAGATTTGGCACAATATTACAGGATGAAGTTTAAAATACCTTTGGTAGCGATAACAGGCAGTGTTGGAAAAACAACAACAAAAGATATGGCAGCTTCTGTATTGGGACAGAAATTAAACTGTTTAAAGACGCAGGGTAACTTTAACAATGAAATCGGATTGCCATTTACATTGTTAAATCTGGATAATTTTCACGAAGCAGCTGTTATTGAATTAGGTATGAGAGGATTTGGAGAAATAAAACGTCTTTCTATGATTGCACAGCCTGATATTGCACTTATAACAAATATTGGGATATCACACATGGAGAGACTTGGTTCAAAACAGAATATATTGAAGGCAAAACTTGAAATACTTGAAGGACTCAATGAAAAAGGCATTCTTGTATTGAATGGTGATGATAGCCTGCTCAGGGCATTGGATGGCTTGACGGAATATGATATAAGATTTTACGGAATAATGGATAAAGCTGATTACAATGCTTATGATATAAAATCTCAAGGTGAAAGAGGAACGGTTTTCAATACCGTTATTGAAGGGTATGAGTATCAGGTATATGTTCCATTGCCTGGTATGCACAATATATATAATGCACTTGCGGCTATAGCGGTGGGAATAGAGTTGAATATCCCGCCTGAAGCTGTTATCAATGGTATTGCAGAGGCAAAAGCATCGGAATTGAGGCTTAATATCATGGAAATTGGCGATATAAAGGTTATAAATGATGCATATAATGCATGCCCTGATTCAATGAAAGCCTCATTGGATATTCTATCTGAAGCCGAAGGGAAAAATAAAAAAATAGCTGTACTCGGTGATATGTTGGAGCTTGGTGAAAATGAAAAAAATGAGCATGTTGAAATTGGAAGGTATGCTGCGGGAAAAAATATCGACTTGATTGTAACAGTTGGTCAAATAGCTTTACATATAGCCAGGGGAGCTGTTGAGGCAGGTTTTGAAAAATCATTGGTATATACATTTGAAAATACGGATGGTGCACTGCTTTTTTTATATGAAAATATTGAAAAAAATGATGTAATATTGATAAAAGGCTCAAGATACATGAAAATGGAATACATTATTGAAAAACTTAAAGAAAAAGCGGAGGAAAATTTATTTGGATAATTCTTTTACAATTTCACTGCAGCTGAAAGCGTTTATATTTGTTTTTGTGTTAACTATAATATCCGGATTTTTATTTATACCGTTGCTGCGAAAATTTAAACTGGGACAGACAGTAAGATACGACGGACCGGCAACGCATTTGAAAAAAACGGGTACACCTGCTATGGGAGGTATAATATTTTTGATACCTGTATTAATATCAGGTGTTGTTTATTCCCGGGAATATCCAAAACTTTTGATTGTGATAGTTATGACCCTGTTGTTCGGACTTGTTGGGTTTATTGATGATTTCTCCAAGGTTATAAAGAAAAGCAAAGATGGTCTCAGTGCAAGACATAAAATGTTCTGGCTTATTGTTATAGCAGTTATTTTTACTTTTTATGCGGTAAACAGGCTTGATTTAAACGGTACAATAATAGTTCCCTTAACAGGAATGGAAAGTTATATAAAAATTCCATACCTGATATTCATCCCGTTTACGGTATTTGTAATAATAAGTACGACAAATGCGGTTAACCTCACTGATGGGCTTGATGGGCTGGCTGCAGGTACGACCCTTATTATTATGGTGTTTTTTACTATAATTGCGATATTCCAAAGCGAGTGGGATTATATCAGGGTTTTTAGTGCAATTATTGCAGGAGGATGTATGGCTTTTCTTGTTTTTAATTTTCATCCTGCGAAGGCGTTTATGGGTGATACAGGGGCTCTAGCGTTAGGTGGTGCTGTGAGTGCAGCTGCAATACTCATGGATATGCCATGGATAATTCTGATTGCAGGGGCGATATATGTAGTCGAGGTGTTGTCCGTGATGGTACAGGTAATATCTTTTAAAACAAGAGGCAAAAGGGTTTTGAAAATGGCTCCTATACATCATCACCTGGAACTGTGCGGCTGGAGGGAAACGAGGATTGTATTGATGTTTTGGTCGGTCACAGCTGTTTTATGTATTATTGGATTTTTGTCCCTGAAGATTAAGTTGTAAAAACAGTATCTGTAAAACAATGGCTTGTTGAAAAATGGGGTGTTGATGTTTAATGGTTAAAAAAAAGGTTTTTGATTTCTGGATTTTTCTTTCTGTGCTTATACTGCTTTCGATAGGTTTAATAATGGTATTAAGTGCAAGTATGCCTACTGCGTACAACTTAAATAGTGATGTCTACTCAATATTTAAAAAGCAGATATTATATGCATTAATTGGCCTTGTTGCTATGTTTGCAGCAGCTAATTTTGATTACAGAAAATTAGCGAAAATTTCACCTTTGTTTTTAGTTGCCAGTATTGCTTTGCTTGTGCTTGTTTTAATACCGGGTATAGGACAGGAGGTAAAGAATACGTGGAGATGGATAGACTTAAAACTGTTTCGCTTTCAGCCTTCCGAATTTGCAAAATTCTCAATTATATTGTTTTTTTCCTATAGCCTGTCTCGTCAAAAAACTTTGATTAAATCTTTTTTTAAGGGATTTTTACCATATATATTTTTATTGGGTATATTTGTTGAGTTGTTAAGGCGTGAACCACACTACAGCTGTTTGATAATTGTATTGATTGTAGCATTTATCGTGTTGTTCTGCGGTGGTGCAAAAATATGGCACTTCCTTATAGTAGGCATTCCCGGGGTTGCAGCAATTACAGTCCTTATTATTTTTGAAGAATATGCCCGTGCCAGGGTGTTGTCTTTTCTTGACCCATGGAAGGATTTACAGGATGATGGATGGCAGGCTGTACAATCACTTTATGCAATAGGTTCAGGTGGTATTTTTGGAAGGGGGTTGGGTAAGAGCCTGCAGAAATTTCTTTATATACCCGAGCCTCATAATGATTTTATTTTTTCAGTGCTTGCGGAAGAACTTGGATTTCTGGGAGCAATGACTGTAATGCTGCTTTTCCTTGTATTCCTGTGGAGAGGCATAATGGTTGCAGTAAATGCACCTGACAGGTTCGGAAGCCTTATGGCGGTTGGTATAACTTCATTGATCGGAGTTCAAAGCTTATTAAATATAGCGGTTGTTACTTCATCCGTACCTCCAACAGGTGTTTCATTGCCTTTTTTCAGTGCAGGTGGTACATCACTGGTGCTTTTCATGACAGAGGTTGGGATTCTTCTTAATATATCAAAATATGCAAGCTATAAAAGGATTTGAGGTGGCTGTATTGAAAGTAGTAATTACAGGAGGAGGAACAGCGGGACATATAAACCCGGGTATTGCTGTTGCATCAAAGATAAGGGAAAAACATACCGATTCGGAAATTGTTTTTGTTGGAACAAAGAGGGGTATGGAGACTTTACTTGTTCCAAAGGAAGGTTACAGGCTTGAATTAATAAGAGTAAGGGGATTCAACAGGAGAATTTCGCTTGATACCCTAAAAGCTTTTGGAGATTTTGTTATAGGAATTATACAGTCCGAAAAACTGCTTGGAAAAATAAAACCTGATGCGGTTATCGGAACTGGTGGGTATGTTTGTATGCCTGTAGTTTTAATGGCCAGACTTAAAGGTATTCCTGTATTGATACATGAACAAAATGTATTTCCGGGAATTACTAACAGAATACTGTCAAGATTTGCCGATATAACTGCGATAAGTTTTAAGGAATCCGTTAAATATTTTAAGAATGCAAAAAAAATATTGTATACGGGTAACCCTGTGAGAAAGGAAATCCTTAAAGCTGACAGGAAATCTTCAAGGGAGAAAATAGGCATCAAGGATGGGGAAAAACTTGTGGCAATATTCGGTGGGAGCCTTGGAGCTGAAAAAATAAACGAAACCGTATCAAAGATGTTAATGAAATATAAATTGGAAAATGAATGCAGAATAATATTTGCAACAGGTAAATCTGAATACGACAGTATAAGGGATTTGTTAAAAAACAGGAATTCGGATAAAATAAATATTGTGCCATACATATATAATGCGGGAGAAGTATTTGCGGCCTCAGACCTTATAATTTGCAGGGCAGGTGCAATAACATGCAGTGAACTGACAGTACTGGGGATACCTGCAATAATGATACCTTCACCAAATGTAACGGCAAATCACCAGGAATACAATGCAAGAGCACTAGAAAAAAAAGGTGCGGCATTTGTAGTACTGGAAAAAGATTTAAATGAAAAGATTCTTTATAATAAATTAACAAGTCTTTTGAATAACAGCAGAAAATTAAATTCAATGGCAAAAAACTCACGTAAATTGGGAATTACAGATGCTGCTGAAAAAATATATTTTTCTCTTATGAATTTAGGGCTCCTAAAAAAATAACCTCCCATTTTGACTATACTGTGATAATTAGCTGATAGGTGTGTATAGTAACACTTTTAAGTACTTCGCATAAAATATTACTATGATGTGAGGTGTTTTTATGAGCAAATTTATAATAAAAGGTGGGTATAAGCTTAAGGGTGAAATTGATGTTCAAGGATCCAAAAATGCGGTACTTCCAATATTGGCTGCAACCATATTAAATAAAGGCAATAATATCATAAAAAATTGTCCTGCAATAAAAGATGTTGAGGTGGCTATTGATATTTTAAAATATTTGGGATGTAAGGTACAGGTAAAAAATTCGGTTGTAACGTTGGATTCTTCAAGCATTACAAAAACAGAAATCCCCGAGGGCCTTGCTGCAGAAATGAGGTCGTCGATAATTTTCTTAGGTCCAATGCTTGCCCGATGTGGAGAAGTTACTATAAGCTATCCGGGCGGATGTGTGATGCTACGGGCTGCACGTTCATTTATTCATTAACAATAGTTATAGGTCTTTTTTGAAGATTTGCAAAGTATTTTCCCTCAAGATATCCTCCCTTAATCTTTAAATCACCTTCATATACCAGGCTTTCAATAAATGGTATTCCTGCTTCCAACGCAATTAGTTTATTTAAAATGTTAACCTTGAGGATTGAAGGTTCATGTGGTAGAATCTAGTTGTAAATTAAACTCACTATATCATGTTTGAGAGGAGATTATGAGATGGTTGAAAAGCTAATGAATATAGTTAGGAACAACTGTTATCCTTCACTTCATGCTGAAGCAAAATGGATTAAGCATGATAATAAGAGTATCCTCCAATTTGAT
>CAZANH010000298.1:0-4793 GCA_964486515.1 uncultured Eubacteriales bacterium | reverse complement strand
CCGTCCCCTTGACATTTAAATTGATTGACAAATTTTGCTATTAACGTTATAATATGCACAGGGTGATTAATTCTTATGACCTAAGTATTGTGAGAAGTAGTTAATGGGGGTATACTAATGGGTGAAGTTATTGTTATTACATCTGGTAAAGGAGGAGTTGGCAAAACTACTGTTACAGCTAATATAGGTACAGGTCTTGCCCTTCTTGGGAAAAAAGTCGTATTGATTGATACGGATATTGGCTTGAGAAATCTTGATGTTGTAATGGGACTGGAAAACAGGATTGTATATGACCTTGTAGATGTTGTAGAAGGCTTTTGCAGGACAAAACAGGCTCTGATAAAGGACAAGCGTTTTGAAGGGCTGTACCTGCTGCCTGCTGCACAAACAAGGGATAAAACAGCTGTCAGTCCTCAGCAAATGATAAATTTGTGCAGCGAACTAAGAGAAGAATTTGATATGATAATAGTAGATTGCCCGGCAGGTATTGAACAGGGATTTAAAAATGCCATAGCGGGTGCTGACAAGGGAATTGTTGTAACTACTCCGGAGGTTTCTGCTGTAAGGGATGCAGATAGAATAATCGGGCTATTGGAGGCAAATGAAATAAGGAACCCCAAGCTGCTGATAAACAGGGTAAAGATAGACATGGTTAAAAGGGGAGATATGATGAATATGGATGATATTATTGATATCCTGGCCATTGATTTAATTGGGATTATACCTGATGATGAAGTTATTGTAGTATCTACAAACAGGGGTGAACCTGCTATTACTGATACAAAATCACTTGCAGGACAGGCATTTATAAATATTGCAAAAAGGATAGCAGGCGAGGAAGTTCCAATTGTTGATCTTGATATGGAGAGCAGTTTAAGCAGGAAATTTAAAAAAATCTTTGGTATAAAAGCTTAATGATATATAAAAATATTTTTTTTTATGATAAAATAAAATAACCGGAAGGGAGAGAAAATAAATTGGTTGATCTTACAAGTATATTTACAAAGCCAAGACCGTCGAAGGACATGGCTAAGGACAGGCTTAAGCTTGTTCTGATCCATGACAGGGCTAATGTATCTCCCCAGTTTCTTGATATGATAAAGAGTGAAATTATTAAAGTTATATCGAATTATAT
This sequence comes from uncultured Eubacteriales bacterium, assembly GCA_964486515.1. Taxonomy (GTDB): domain Bacteria; phylum Bacillota; class Clostridia; order Acetivibrionales; family CAZANH01; genus CAZANH01. The sequence goes on along the minus strand of CAZANH010000298.1, from coordinate 3,658 downwards.
GGAAATTGACGAAAAAGGGCTTGATATACAACTTACACGTACAAGAAGTGAGAATGGGAAAAATCTGATACCTGCATTAATTGCCAATATACCGATAAAAACTGTTAAAAATAGTGGAAGATAAATTTTATGAATATTGTATTAATTGCACATAACAATAAAAAAGAGTTAATGGTTGAATTCTGTATTGCATATAAGAGCATTCTTGAACAGCACAGCCTTTTTGCAACAGGTTCAACTGGTTCTGTTATTATAGAGGAAACAGGTCTTAATATACACAAATTTTCTGCGGGTTCGGTTGGAGGTATTCACCAGATAGCTTCAAGAGTAGCATTGAATGAAATAGACCTTGTCATATTTTTAAGGGACAATGTAAATGTTGAAGGTCTGGAGTATGATGATGCTAAAATATTTAACCTTTGTGACAGCAACAACATCCCTTTTGCAACAAATATAGCCACGGCAGAACTTCTTATAAAAGCTGTGGAGCGCGGTGACCTTGCCTGGAGGGAACTCGTCAATCCTAAATAAACACTCATATTTGTAATAAAACTTGAACAAGCATAATATAAATTAAATAAGGAGATGTAGGAAAATGGATGATGCTTTTTCAAGGTCAAGATACCAGAAAAGTGTGGCTTATGCAAGAAGGCGCAAAAAAACAGTTGATAAAAGCAAAAAAAGTACCGGAGAAATTCTTATAAGGCAGACAGCAATATGTATAATTATATTATTAACGATTCTTGTAACTAAAAATATTGATAAACCGTTTACAAATAATATTATGGAAACAATAAAAGGAACACTTCTGGTTGATATGGAAGCTGAAGGAATCTTTAAAGGAATAAATGATACAATAAAAGGGGGAACTGATATTTCCAATGAAATTAGTGCTGTGAGTGCAGGAATATTTGAAAGCGGAAAAACTTCAGATAACACTGTTAGTATTGAGGACGATGTTCTTAAAAAAATGATATTGCCTGTGAATGGCACAGTGAGAATGCCTTTTGGAGAATTTATTCATCCTGTTGTTGGAATTTCTGTATTCCATACGGGAATTGATATTGGAGTACGGAATAATACGAAAATAAATGCGGTGTATGAAGGCATTGTTGCTGAAACAGGTTCAAAACCCGAGTACGGAAATTATATCATAATAAACCATGGTTCGGAAATACAGACAGTATATGCACATTGCTCCGAAATAACGGTAAAACCGGAACAGGAAATAAAACAGGGACAGATTATAGGGGAAATAAAAAATACTTCCGCACATACAGGCCTCCACCTTCACTTTGAAATTGTTGTAAATAATAACCCGGTAGACCCATTGAAATATATAAGCGTTGAATAATAAAAAAATTAAAATTCCCATTATAAAAATACACAGGGTTGAAATTAATATTATTATTTTTATAATTGCCGGCCTGTCTTTACTAACAGGATTTTTACCGGGATATCTTATTGTATTTATCTCAATGATGGTTCATGAGACAGGTCACATAATTGCAGGTATGATATCAGGGGGCAGGCTTCATTCTATTACAATACTGCCTGTTGGATTTAATGCAAGAATATGCGGATTAAACCCTGATATGTTAACGGTATTTGCAGTAAACGGAGCAGGGCCTTTTATAAATTTGGTCATATATGGGATATGTTATGCATCTCAAAGTATTTTTTCAATAGAATCGAAGATGCTTGACCTCATTATTGTATCCAACCTTGTTTTAGCCATATTTAACCTGCTTCCTGTACTGCCTCTTGATGGAGGTAGAATTTTAATGCATGTGGTTGCAAATAGGAAAGGCTTTTTTTTTGCATATAATATATTACGAAAAATATCTATGACTGTATCGTCTGTTATTATAATGTCAGGGGTAGTACAAATTACAGCAAATCCTCATAATTTCAGCTTGCTGGCAATAGGATTGTATATGATGTATTTTTTAAAGTCCGAGGAAACGGAGGCATCCCTTATGAATATGAAGCACATTATATACAGGCGTATGAGATTTCTGAAAAAAGGTATGTATGAAGTGAGGCAGATTGCAGCACTTGAAAGCATGCATGTCGGTGAAGTATTGAAATTTATGGATTTTGACAGATTTCACATGGTTTTTGTACTGGATGAAAATTTAAAAATAAAAGGTATGCTCACAGAACAGGAAATAATGGACAATATGGTTTCAAACACTACTGATATAACTTTTGATGAACTTATTAAAGGTAAAAGCTGAAGCAAAAAGATGATTATCTTATCTTTTCAATTATTTCCCTAGTTGAAACAGGCCTGTTCATTGTAAGAAGATGTATGCCGCCAACCCCGTTTTCAATAAGATCAGTTATTTGTTTTACTGCATAATCTATGCCTGCTTTTTTCATATCCTCAGGATTGCCTCCGTATTTATCCATCATAACTACAAGTTTTGCAGGGATGGATGCCCCGCATAGCACTGCTATTCTTTTTATCTGCTCTGCCTTGAATATTGGCATAATTCCCGGAATGACAGGACAACTTATACCAAGTGAAGAAATCCTGTCATAAAAATCATAGAATAACCTGTTGTCAAAGAATAGTTGTGTAATCAGAAAATCAACACCCGTATCAACCTTTTCTTTCAAATGATAAAGGTCATCCTTAATCCTTTTTGAATCAGAATGTCCTTCAACATAAGCTGCTGCTCCTATACTGAAATTATTTTTCTGCCTTATATGGTATATAAGGTCTTTTGCATATAAAAATGTATTGGTAGAGAAATCAAATCCGGGTTGATCCGCGGGAGGGTCGCCCCTTAATGCCAGAATATTGGAAAGCCCTTTAATATGCATTGTTTCAAGCATCTGGTCTGTTTCATAAAGTGAGTTTCCAACACAGGTGAAATGTGCCATACTCTCAATTCCGTATTCATTCTTAATTTTTGAAGCAATCTCAATAGTTCTGTCCTTTTTGCTTCCGCCTGCACCATAGGTTACACTTATAAAGTCGGGTTCCAATTCGGCGAAACGTTCAAGTTTTTCATAAATGGTATCTATGGGAACGTCAAGCTTAGGAGGGAAAATTTCAAAAGATATAACTGGTCTTTTTGTTTTAAACATTTCTGATATTTTCATGGTATCCTCCGGCTATAAACAATTTATTCAAGCATTTTTGCTTGCATCAATAGTTTGGTAAAATTTTATAATAGTATAACATATTGCAGCCTCCGGACGCAACTAAAAAGTATGTGCCTCGGTGTACCTCCGTCGTGCTTAACAAACAGTTATTCAAAAATTTAAAAAATCACTTGACAATTATGCCTGTTGCAGTTAAAATATCATTTGTCCGGTTTTATCCGGAAGAAAGCGGGGCCCATTGGTCAAGTGGTTAAGACATCGCCCTTTCACGGCGGTAACAGGGGTTCGAGTCCCCTATGGGTCACCAGTTATTTGAATTGGCCCGGTAGTTCAGTTGGTTTAGAATGCCAGCCTGTCACGCTGGAGGTCGAGGGTTCGAGCCCCTTCCGGGTCGCCATTAAGGAAGAAAGATATATTTAAAATATTATACTTCCAGGGGTGCTGGCGTAGCTCAGCAGGCAGAGCAGCTGACTTGTAATCAGCAGGTCGGGGGTTCGATTCCGTCCACCAGCTCCCAAGAAATCCTTATAGAAACCGCCAA
>CAZANH010000297.1:0-4449 GCA_964486515.1 uncultured Eubacteriales bacterium | reverse complement strand
GGTTTTTCCCAGGCGCAAAGCAGCCCTCTTCAAGTATGGAACTTTATTTCAATAATTTCTTCATACATATTCAGTATACTCATAGGTTTATTGTTATGGATATTCTCAGAGAATATTTCAGCTTTCATTACGGAGGAAAAGGATAGTGACAAGGCGGTTTTTAATTTTGATATTAAAAATATCCAGATCACAGTATTTTCAGCCGTAGGCCTTATTTTTATTGTTATCGGCTTCTCCAAACTGATAAGTAATGTTTTATCATACATTCATATAACAAATCTGTACAAAATTTTAGCAAATACGGATGTTTTCAGTTCCAGCCGGCATATAATCGAATATAAATATTCACTCATAAGTGATGGAATAATGGCCGTTTTGGGAATATGGCTGCTTTTAGGGTCAAAAGGCATCATAAACCTTATAAGGAAATCACGTAATTTTTAATCTCCGTACTTTAAAAAATGCTTTGCAAATGTTATAATCAATTGGCAATAAAAACTTCTAATTTACAGGTATATAAGGTTTTCCTTATTTTCAACCAATGTACTTAAAGGGTTTTCATCTTTCAGCATACCGATAGTGGGTGAACTATCACAATCACGCTTTTGAATGTATCCGACAGGTATATGATAAAATTCCTTCTGAGTGATGAAGCAACCAACACAGCCTAATTACTTGCCGCGTAACATAAAAAGGGGCTGGATTTGAAACAGGGTCAGTTGTCTGAGTCTGCAAAAACCTCTCCGAAACTGATTTCAAGGTTTTTAAATGCTGATGATACAATTGTATCATCCTTTCTGCAAACCCTGTAGTCTTCAATATTGCTTTCCTTAAAGCTATAGATATAAACCTCCATTTTATCAGGATTGACTATCCAGTATTCGCAAACCCCCCCCTGCATATAAACGTCCAATTTCATCAGCATGTCATATTTCTTTGTGGATTCCGACAATACTTCCACTATCAGAGCGGGCACTCCCTTGTATTTGCCTTTTTCATTAACTTTGTCAGTATCACAAATCACAACAATATCGGGCTGTACAACATTTGGTAAATCCTCATACTTGAACAATGTTACATCAAAAGGAGCCGTCAACGGCCTGCATTTTTTGCCCTTGAACCATTGGTGCAACAATACCAGAAACTCTGTAACTATAACCTGGTGTTTATAGGTCGGTGAAGCCAGCTTGATTATCTCCCCGTCAATAAACTCGTACCTCTCATCAGAATTTTCAACCAGTTCAAGGTACTCCTTGTATCTTTTTTGATAATCAATGGCATACTCGGCAGCTTCCTCGGCCACAATACCGTTTTGCAGGTCCCTGTAACCTGAAAGCTTTGCAACTGCTTTACCTTTTCTTGTAACAATAATCTCTTCATTCCCAGCAAATCTCAAATACTTGCCGAAATTGTTCTGTATCTCGGTAGACGAAACACGCATACTTAACACCTCCAGCTGATATAGCTATATTGTATTATATGTTAGCTAATTAGTCAATAAGTTAGGTATCTGCATCTGTAAAATTTATTCCCACCTAATTCTTCTTGGTAATCAGGTTAATGAGTGCATGTAACTGGAAGTTTAAAAAAATAATAAAACTCATTGTAGCAGGTTCACACTCATGGCTCTGAATTTTATTTTAATAAAAAAAGGATTATAAAGAAATTTGGTGAATAATAACTTTAATGATACTATTATGTATGAAAACAGAAAAAATAGATATAGGTAATTTGGAAAAACAATCAGAAGAATGACAAGGTAATTCTGATTAATATTTGAAGAACAGCATATGAGAGGAGAGAAAAAGTATGAAACGTTTTATAGTTATTATTCTAATCATTCTTATTTTGGCATTATTTATGTCGTGTAACTCTGAACAAAAAAAAGAATCAGAAACCAGTAGCGGTAACGGCATAATTTTACGCGAGGATAGTAAAAAGAAAGACAATACGTCTGCTGCTGAAGAAAAATTTATTACTTCAGTAACGGGTATTGTACATATGCGTTCCTTTGATAACCTTGAATTTGAAGAGAAGAGCGAAGCAGAAAAGAATAAGGATAAAAAAGATAAAACTGAAGAAAAGGACACAGTTCCTCTTGAAGGGGTATCAATAATATTTAAAGGAATAGATAGCAACAATGAATACCATACAGAGAGCACGAAGGATGGAATTTACCAAATTTCCGATATTCACGCCGGACATTACAGCATAAGCATAGATCATCCTGATTGTCTAAGGTTTGAATCAAAAGTAACTATAAACAATGACGATGATAATAAAAAAAATTATAAACTGATTTCCAAAATACAGGACAATACACCTTATGAAAAAGCCAGACCAAGATTTGAACATTTTACTTTAAAATTCGGAGATGGATTAAAAGGTAAACAAGTTATATTAAAACAGATTGAAACTGATATTATTATTTCATCCACCGATTTATCTACGGATGATCCGTCTTCATCCTTGTACAATGCTGCTCGTTATCACGTGGAAGGAATTCTTAAAAGCGCTGTGGAGAGAAAGGGATTAACAAAAGATCAGGTTTCGGAAAATTCGGGTGATCTTGCATGGGCAAAGAAATTTTCACAAAATCAGTTTCCGGAAGTACCAAGAACAGCAATATGCTATATCCCTGTAACTAACCCGCCTCGTTCGGATGAAGGAAAACTTGTTTATGATTTTAAAACTTTATCTGAAATTGAATTGGATTACCTGGACAAATTAATGCAGGTGTTTATAGAAAATAAAATATATTTTCCTTATTTCAGCGTGTGCGGCGAGTTTAACGCATCGACAATGCAGGAAGGGGAATACAGGGTGGATGACATAGTACGGTTCTATGATGCTTATGTAAGGACTGTAAAAAAATACTATCCGAATTCGGAGGTTGGGATATCAATGAATAACATATACGAATACGGAGATTATCACGCTCCCCCGTATGCCATGAAAAAAATATGGAAAGAGAAGATTGCTTCAGGGGAAATTGTTACAAGTTTAGATTTTGTGAATAGATTATCCGGTATCGGATGTCCTTTTGATTTCGTTTCAACAGAGCTTCATCCCGGAGAAACCGACCATTACTCATTTGAATTTATAAAATGGTATTGCGATGAGCTTTTAAGTACAGGCAAGAAGCTTTATCTCTGGGAATTCTGGCTTGTAGGTAAAGAAATCTATGATTACCCCGAGGATTGGTTTCAGCAACCATACATGAACATTATTCCTGAAGGGGGGATAGAAGAAATAAACGAAGATAATCAGGCTGTGATACTGTCTAAGTTTTTAGACTATATAGCATTAAATCCAGAAATGATTGGATTCCATTCTGATGCTCAGATTCGGGACGGGTATAAGCTTATGTCAAGGGCTGTTGATGTTCCTGTAAATTTTGGATACTGGAGAGAGGATCATTCCATCAAACCTGCCTTTTATACACACTTGAACTGGCTTAAATCGGTAAGATATGTAAAAACAATAAATAACTCACAGGATGTTTTTAGTTTTGAAGCGTTGCCGGGAGCATATGAATTGATTTACTATGATAATAACGGAAATATTGAAAATATAATATTTGAATTGAATAAAGACAGACAAAACACAGAGCTGCCATAGGCAACATATGAAGTATTTTCAGTCGTAGGCCTTATTTTTATTGTCATCGGCTTCTCCCAACTGATAAGTAATGTTTTTTCATATATCCATATTACAAATTTGTACAATAATTTATCAAATATGGATGTTTTCATTTCAAGTCAGCACATAGCCGAATATACATATTCACTTATAAGGGATGGAATAATGACCGTTTTGGGAATATGGCTTCTTTTAGGGTCAAAAGGCATCATAAACCTTATAAGGAAATCACGTAATTTTTAATTTCCGTACTTTAAAAAATGCTTTGCAAATGTTATAATCAATTGGCATTAAAAAGTGCTTCCTGGGAGATATGTGATAATTTATGATGATTAACGATATTAAGAGAAGTATGGCAAGGGACACCGCCCTTTACATACCAGCAAAGATAATTGAGGGCCTTATAGGTTTTTTGACAGTATCCGTCTATTCAAGAATGTTTCTGCCCGGTGATTTCGGCAATTACAATATTGTGCTGCAGAGTCTGCAGATAGTTTTCCTTATCGTACTTGGATGGCTTTATCATTCGGTTTACAGGTATGTAAACGATTATTACAAACAAAATAACCTCGAACTTTTTTATTCAACCGTATTCAGGGCATGGCTTCTTATAACTGCGATTGCATTTGCGGCAAGTCTATCGTTATATATGATTTTTATTTCCATAACCAAAACACCCTCTTCTAAAATAATGCTTGCGGGTATTTTTGCGTTTACGACATACAGTGCGTCCTTCATGCTTTTAAGCATTCTTGCAGCATTAAGGAAAGTCCGGCTTAACTTGATACTTTCTGTTTTTTCCGTTTC
>CAZANH010000296.1:0-8716 GCA_964486515.1 uncultured Eubacteriales bacterium | reverse complement strand
GAGCAAGCATAAAGGAAATGTCGTGGATCCATGGACAGTTCTCGATAAACAGGGTTCTGATGCTTTAAGATGGTATTTTTATACCGCCAGTTCACCATGGCTTCCAAGCAGATTTTCAGATGGAGCCGTCAATGAGGCACAGAGGAAATTTATGGGCACCCTTTGGAACACTTATGCATTTTACATATTGTACGCAAATATCGATATGTTCAATCCGCTTGATTTTTCATTTGATTATAACAGCTTCTCAATCATGGATAAATGGATACTTTCAAAACTGCATACATTGATACGTACAATTGAACATCAGCTTGACAATTATAAAATTACCGAATCGGCAAGAGCACTGCAGGATTTTTGTGATTATTTAAGCAACTGGTATGTCAGAAGGTCCAGGGACCGTTACTGGAAGAATGGAATGCCGTCCGACAAGGTCAATGCTTATATGGTTCTATACAACGTTCTAGTTAATCTTGTCAAACTGGCTGCGCCATTTGTCCCATTCATATCGGAGCAAATATATCTGAATATGGTTAAAAGTGTTGATAAAAATGCGCCTGAAAGTATACACCTGTGCGAGTATCCGAAATATAACAACAATTATATCGATATCGAACTTGAAAAGAATATGAATACTACAATTGAAACAGTCGTATTGGGCCGTTCATGCAGGAATACGGCAGGTATAAAGAATCGCCAGCCTGTTAGTAAAATTTACGTCAAATCGGCAGATCGGCTTCCTGAAATGTATATTAAACTAATACTGGAAGAATTGAATATAAAGGAATTAATATATACCGACAACTTGCAGCAGTTTGCCGATTATAAATTTAAACCACAGTTAAAAACACTTGGGCCAAAGTATGGAAAGCTGGTGCCGGATATACGCAACTGGCTTTCAAAAGCGAATGGAATAACCTTGATGAATGAGTTTGATACCCATAATAACGTAACAATTGAAATCAAAGGGCAACAAATTGAAATTTCAACAGACGATGTACTTATTGAAAATACGTTGAAAAACGGATTTATTTCCGAGTCTGAGAAAAATATGACAGTAGTCCTTGATATAAATCTGGATGAAGAACTTATAGATGAAGGCTTCGTTCGTGAAATAATAAGTAAAATCCAGATTATGAGAAAAGAAGCAGGATTTGAAGTACAGGATCATATAATATTTTTATATGGTGGAAATAAAAAACTATCAAATTTAATTTATCGTAACAAGGATATAATATCTTCTGAAGTACTTGCTGAAGATATTATTGATGGAAACTCCAACGGTTATTCAAAAGAATGGGATATAAATGGTGAAAGGATAAGGCTAGAGGTAGTCAGGTACACAAATAATGGTTAAAGTAAATATCAATCTGTCTGAGAGAAGTTATCCCATATATATAACGGAAAACTACGAAGGGTTAGTAAAAGTTCTTGATAAACTCCGGTTTAACGGTAAGATATGCATTATTACCGATTCCAATGTACATGATTTTCAATACAAGGATTTAATTGCTGGTATGGGAAATCATGCAAACCGGACAATAAAATATATTATTGAACCGGGAGAAAAAAATAAAAACCTGGATACTGTGATAAATATTTATAAATATCTTACTAAAAACAGATTTGACAGAAGTTCTGCAATTATATCCTTTGGAGGCGGGGTAACAGGTGATATTTCAGGATTTGCAGCAGCTACGTTTCTAAGGGGCATAAGATATATACAGGTTCCCACTACACTTCTTGCTCAGGCTGACAGCAGTGTTGGAGGTAAAACAGGAGTCGATTTTGAGGGTGTCAAGAACATGATTGGTTCATTTTATCAGCCTAAGCTCGTTTATATCAATGTAAATTCCTTGAAGACCCTCCCTCCTGATGAAATAAGGACCGGGCTTGCAGAAACAGTCAAGCATGGGCTTATTGCATCTGCTGATTTTTTTGAGTATGTTGATTATAATGTAAAAAAAATATTTGATTATAATACAGAAGTACTTCAATATATTGCAAAAATGAATTGCATAATAAAAGGTGGTATTGTTGAAAAAGATGAAAAAGAAAGCGGATTGAGATCAGTCTTAAATTTGGGGCATACAATAGGACATGCAATTGAAAGTACATCGGATTTCAATATTTCACATGGCAATTGTGTATCAATTGGCTTAAATGGTGCATTTAAACTTGCATTGGCACTTGAAATGACAAATGAAAATACTTATTTAAAAGTTACCAATACTATAGGGAAAATAGGCCTTCCCCTTTATTTACCAGGTATGGATGTGGAAAAAGTATATAAACAAATGTTTTTTGATAAAAAGATAAATGCCGGGAAACTTAAATTTATACTTCCAAAAGGTATAGGTAACGTAATACCCTGTATTATCGAAAATGAAAACCTTATTAAATCAACACTTTATGAATTAAGTGTCTAAAGTCTGCTCCTCATCCGAATGTTTTAAGAGTTCAATCTGAGACATCAATAATGATTCTGTCTTTGCCCTGTATACCTGCATTTTCTTTTTTAATTTTTCATATTCGCTTTTTATTTTCAATACCTGTTCATTTGCTTCGTTTATCATTCTCTGTGCTGTTACTTCGGCTTCCTTCCTGATATTTTCCGACTTTTCATATGCATTCTTTTTTATATCTTCACCTGTCTGCTGGGCTGCTACGAGTGTGTTCTTTAAAGAATCTTCCATGGTTTTATAACGCTGCAAGCCTTCACTTAACAATGAAATCTTATTTTTAAGTTCATGGTTTTCACGGATATATGAATCATAATCCTCTATTATTTTATCGAGCATTTCGTTAACAGCATCCTCATTGTATCCTGCGATTACTTTTTTAAATGTTATGTTCTGTAAATCATTTGGGGTATAATTCATCATGTCCACCTCTATTTTTTTAAAATGTTCGATTTATTTAAAGAATTGTCGGCAAAAATAATCTTGCGACAATGTTTCTTACAACACCCAAAATCAAAAAAGCAATTATGGGTGAAAAATCAAACATCATATTTTTCCCTATAGCCGATTTTTGTATAATGGCTCTAATCGGTGCAAGTATAGGTTCAGTTATCTGATACAGTAATCTGATAATTGCGTTTTCTCTTGATATTGGGAGCCATGATATTATTACTCTTGCAAGTATTGAATATTCAATCACTGCAATTACTATGTCAATAGCTCTGTATACAGTATAACTCATTTACAAACCTCCATTATTTTATCCATGGAAAAACTCCTTTATTAGTAAGTTCATCTTTAAAATCGCCCATTATATCGACATTATTCGGGGCAATTATTAAAATTTCTCCGGAAATTTTCTGAATATTTCCATTCAACGCATACACGGTTCCACTAAGAAAATCCACTATACGCTGTGCTGTTTCTTTTTCAATTTCTTCAAGGTTTACAATAACAGGTTTTTTGCTTTTTAAATGTTCACTTATGTCTCTTGCATCTTCTAAACTCACAGGCTGGACTATCATAACCTTGAACTGCTGATTGGAATGAATATTCAATACTTTGTTTTGATGCTTTTTTTGATTTGACTGTGCATACTGCCGTTTATACAGATCCTCCGTATCTAATTCCTCCTGCTCAATAAAATCTTCTTCCTCTTCTTCCCATCCTACAAAATTCAGCATCCTGTTAATTAAATTTGCCATTTACCATCCACTCTCCTTGTCTTTTGTTTTTAGTTATTTCCTCTTTTCAATTATACAACCTTTGTCCAAATATTGCAGTTCCAATCCTTACCATATTAGAACCTTCTTCAATTGCTATCTCAAAATCATTTGACATACCCATGGATAAATAATCCATACTTATATTATCAATATTTTTGTGGGATATGTCAATAAGCAATTCTCTCATTTTCGTAAAAACCCACCTTATTTTCTCAGGATTTTGTTCAAATGGAGCCATCGTCATAAGGCCTCTTACCTTAATATTTCTATATTTACCTGCTTCATACAGTATTTTTTCCACAGCTTCACTTTGTACACCCGATTTTGTTTGTTCTCCCGATATATTAACCTGTATAAGTATATCCATAATTTTTTCCATTTTACTTGCTCTTTTATTTATTTCCTCAATTAGTTTTATTGAATCAACCGAATGTATAAGGCTTACCTTGTCAATAATATATTTAACCTTATTCGTTTGAAGATGCCCGATAAGATGCCATTTGCATATATTTCCCAATGTTTTGTATTTTTGTATTAACTCCTGTACCCTATTTTCACCCAGATCAGTTACGCCTTCATCTACAGCCCTTATAATTCTTTTATTGTCAATTGTCTTACTTACTGTTATCACATTAATATCCTGTGCTTTTCTGCCACATTTTTTTGCAGCTTTTTCTATTCTTGATTTAACATCCTCGATATTCCGTTTTATATACTCATAATCATCCGCCATTATTTTATTTGCTGCCCCTCCTTTACATTTTCCGGATTAATTACAAAACTGTCATATAAAATTACATTATCATTAATTCCTTTTATTATAGCATACTTTTCATTATATCCTTCAATAATTACATCCTCTTTTACCGAATAATTTGCTTTCACTATCATTAAGCTTGCTTTATTCTCTTTAATATCAACATTTAACAAACTTTTAAACGGTACTTTCAACCCTTCATAAAGTGATTTAACAATATCAACATTTACTTTTCTCAAACTACATGTTTCACTCAGGTATCTGTCTGTTTTTATTGCAACAATATATTGATCTTCATAAATTTCCGACATATGATATATTTCCCCATATGATAATCTGCCAATATCATTTATTCTTACCCTTATTCTTTCGTTATTCTCCAAAACAATTTTGTCCGAAATATTTAATATTCCAATCAGATAAAAATCAAACCCCTTTATAATTTTTATAAATGGCTGTTCTACAATAGCCTTATTTTCATTATTATCTTTTTTAAATATATTTGATTCCATATTATTTATAAATTCAGGTGTAATCTCTTTTATTATCTCAGGCTTAAGCATATCTTCAAGCCCGTCAATTTTATATGATATTGTACCTGGAAAGCTACTAACTGCTTCATATGTATTTTTATTGATATTTTCAAGTATTCTTTGCTTTTCTTCTTGAAGTTCCTTCATATATGAATCAGGTATTATAATTCCTCCTATTACCTCAGCTTTTTTTTCAATCAACCTGTTTATTTCATTTTTGTACCTATTTATGTTTAAAAAAACATTACTGCTTACATCTTCTATAACCATATCTATTTTCCTGGAAATATCAATATCTATTTTTTTTAAGTCTTCGGAGAATATCTCCATATTTATTGTTTTCCTGTTTTGTTCCTTAATAATATTTGAATCTTTTTCCTGTAATTCCTTAAGTAAATTTAATGATGAATCCTTAATCACATATGCTATCATAGAATCTGCTGCAGCTCTTTCTCCTTCACGTATATAAGGTATATATTGCCCATTAAACGGAGATAGTATAACTTCTTCATCTCTTGAGATATAACATTCGGTATTTACGGACTTTTCAATAATTCCATTTTTTATCAATGCCACCTGAATATTTAACCCAAATATCCAATTTAGCAATAAAGGTACATATATAAGTAAAAAAACAACAACAATCATTTTAAATTTTTTTATTTTTTTTCCTTTTTTTTCTTTCGATTTATTCATTATACCTCACATTAAAAATCATTATCATTCAAAATATTATGAATTGCGGTCATTACACCTATTTTTACACTTTCATAAACAAGACCGCCCTGTAAATATACTATATATGGTTCCTTAACCGGTGCATCCGCACTCAGTTCAATAGACGATCCCTGTATAAATCCACCTGCTGCCATAATTACCTGGCAATCATAGCCTGGCATATCCCATGGTTCAGGTTTTACAAACGCATCCACGGGAGAACCTTTTTGTATACCCTGACAAAAACCAATCAATTTTTCCCTGGAACCAAATTTTATCGCCTGTACAATATCAGTTCGTTTTTCGTCAAATTCCGGTAATGTTAAAAATCCAAGAGCTTTCATCATAGATGCCGTATATACAGCTCCTTTAACGCTTTCTGCCACAACATGCGGTGCCATAAAAAAACCTTGTATAAGATATCGGTTAACTCCAAGTGTCGCTCCCACTTCCCTTCCAAGTCCCGGTACTGTAAATCGGTATGCAACCTTGTTTATATACTCATGCCTGCCAGCAACATATCCTCCGCATGGTGCTATTCCACCTCCCGGATTTTTTATGAGAGAACCTGCTATCAGGTCTGCACCTGCCTCTATGGGTTCCCTTTCCTCAACAAATTCCCCATAACAATTGTCTACAACTATAATCACATCATTTGAAATTTCCTTTATAAATTTTATAACTTTTTCAATATCCTGAATACTTATTGACGGACGCCATTCATATCCTCTTGAGCGTTGTATGAAAACAATTTTGGTTTTGGCATTCAATGCCTGTTTTATTCCATCATAATTAAATTTGCTGTTTTCAAGCAAATCAACCTGAGTATATTCTATTCCAAAATCCTTAAGCGAACCGTTTTTTTCATTCTTACCCATTCCTATAACTTCCCTTAGTGTATCGTAAGGCTTTCCGGTAATTGATAAAAGTTCCTGCCCGGGTCTAAGAAGAGCATACATACATAACGCTATTGCATGTGTACCTGTGGATATGCCATGTCTTACAAAGGCATCCTCGGCTTTAAATACCTCGGCATAAACATCGTCAATTACATTTCTTCCCCTGTCTCCATATCCATATCCTGTTGTACCTGTAAAATGCGAATCACTGATTTTGTTATCATGCATTGCTTTTATAACTTTTAACTGATTTAATTCTCTAATGTCTTCTATATTTTTAAAAATCTTGCTTATTTTGGCTTCACATTCTTTTGATAATCCTACTACTCTTTCATTTATGCCATATTCATCCATATATAATCTTTCAATTCTTCTATTCATATTTCACTCTCTTTACTTGTCTTTTGTCCAATTTTATGCAACATAACAACAATTCCATATTAACTATAGCATATATATCAGGAAATAAACAGGTATTTATTTACATAATTATTGTTATATGGTATTATGTTCTTGTATTAACATCAGGAGGTGTTTTTATGGAAGTAATTAAGGATAAATACTCAATAACAGAACTAAGCGAAAGGCTTCATATTACGGACCATGCCCTTCGGTATTACGAAAAGGAATTCAATTTTCCCATACCCAGGGATGATCGTGGCAGGCGTTATTATACTCCTGAATTTGCGAATATAATGTATCAAATAACATCAATGCGAAATGAAGGCCTGGCAATTAAGGCAATACAAAAAATTCTTCAATCAGAAAATATTATAAGTGACCATCCTCCGGTTGTTCAAAAAAACAATATTTTGCCTTCGATAAATCTGCAAAAAGCTCAAATCAGTAATGAATTTAAAGAGTTTTTTAATGAACTTGAACGTCAGATAACAGATGAGGTAACTCAACAGGTATCATGTGCAAAAGATAATATAATTAAGGAAATTAATAAAAGTAAACTGGAACTTGGTGCATGCGTTGAAAACAGTTCAAGAAAATTGGAAACCAAATTGGAAAAACATTTTAATAATGTTGACAGAATGTTGGGCATCTGGAGAGAAAAAAACAGGCACGGGTTTCTAAAAAAAGTAATAAAAAAAGGGGGCTAACCCCTTTTTTTATGTATATTAAATTTACACATCCAGCTGCGTCAGCTAACTTTAAGTTCAAGCCTCAATTTATCGGCAATCATAGCAATAAATTCTGAATTTGTAGGTTTCCCCTTTCCAGTACTTACCGTATATCCGAACAACTTATCAATTGTTTCAATCTGCCCTCTGCTCCACGCAACCTCGATTGCATGTCTTATCGCTCTTTCTACTCTGCTTGGAGTTGTACTGTAATCTTTTGCTATTGTAGGATATAAAAGTTTTGTTATTGAATTTATTATGTCAAGATTCTTCACAACCATCATTATTGCATCTCTTAAATACTGATATCCTTTTATATGTGCAGGAACTCCAATTTCATGCATAATATTCGTCACCTCTACCTCAAGGCTTCTCTTAGGCTTAGTATAGCTTGAAATGCTGGAATTATTCGCGCTATCATATCTTATAATAGGAGATTGGCGAATATCTTTAAGCTGCCTTATTCTTGAAACCAGTACATCCATGTCAAATGGTTTTACAATATAATATTCCGCACCCAGGCTTAATGCTCTTTGTGTAATTTTATCCTGCCCTACAGCAGATAAAATAATAAACAGTGGCCTTTTTTCCATGGATACTGAATTTATCTTTTCCAGTACCCCCAATCCGTCAAGATGAGGCATTATTATATCCAATACAGCAATATCAGGTATTTTTGAAGTTATTATATCATAAGCTTCAAGGCCATCATGTGCTATGCCTGTTACCTCTATATCCTCCTGACTGTTTAAATATTCGCACAGAATACTTGCAAATTCCTTGTTATCATCTGCAATTACTACTTTAATAGTTTTATCTTCCAAGATAACTCCCCCTTTTTTACATGATTTCATAAATATTATATTTTTATTTCGACAATATATCAAGTATAATTTTCTAATTATTATCATTTATTTATTTTATTAACAATTATTTTACTTTCATTGAATTAATTATAAAAAATCAAATGACCATAGATTTTCATTAAAATA
>CAZANH010000295.1:0-2013 GCA_964486515.1 uncultured Eubacteriales bacterium | reverse complement strand
GAGCATCGGCAGCGTTCGAGTTTGCCGTTAAGCATTTCGAATGTCTCAATACTCATTTTGTGTCCTTAAAAAAGTTATAAAATTTGCATTATGTCTATTTTGTTCAGGGGTCATAAAGTGGATAATGTTATATAAAATATTTATTTCCTTCGCTATTTTATAAACAAATGATGAATGTGGTGCACTTTACAATAATTGAGGTGATGAAAGAAGAGAGAGCAATAAACGATAAAGTTAAGTTTTTAGCCGTTCCTTTAAGGCTTCCTGTAAAATTTGTGAAAAATTAACGCCAGCTTTTTCTGCTTTTGTATTTAACCATTGTGGAATGGTCAATGTCTTTTTAACTGCTCGGCTATCCCTTAAATTACGGTACTCTATTGTATCAATTGTTATTAGGTTTATAAACTCTGATTTATCATATTTTAAGTTAAAAATACTTGACGCAGCAGGTATATTTTCCTTGTTATCTTCTGCATCGCACAGCCACATGGATATGGCATCATGTGCCATTTCTAAAGCATCAGATAGATTGTTTCCCTCTGTTACGCACCCTGGTAAATCTGGTGCTTTAATAAAGTACTTGCCACTTTCAAGGGATTTGAATATAGCAGGATATATATATTTCATAATCAAAACTCCTCTCATTTTAAGATATTTACTATGAAGAAGCAAGATTTGTTATAGTCCTGCTTCTTTGAAAATACCTTTTGCTGTGTACTCATCGATCTCAGTATGTCTTGGCATTGGGATTTTAACACCCGGTTTACTTGGATTCTTCATCATATCATGTTTTGCTCCGCTAGTTAGCTTCCATCCTTCTTTTTCAAGCCGGTTTATTAAATCCCTCCGTTTCACTACCATCACCTCTTTATTATTGTACACGTATATTATACGTGTGTCAATGCTTTTCTTAAGTCAAATATTATATGTTGAACATAGTAGCTAGTGGATTGGAGTTAACAGCCGACTGTAGCTGGTTTTCATCTATATGTGTATAAATTTCAGTAGTAGCAATACTCTCATGACGTGAAATTTGTTGAAGAGACCGAATATATGATTTAAGTCCCCTGTAATCTTAATTTTACAGAAAATATACTTTACATTATGCAAACAATAATGTGAGTTGCAGGATAGAACTATAAATTTTATTAACATCTGGTAAAAAATGAATTGACACATGATACTATATATGATACTATACAATATAAAGGTGGATTGATTTTGGCAAGTATCGAAAAAATAATTAAAAAAATGAAAAGACAACCAAATGGCATAAGATTAACAGAAATCGACAAGGTTTTAAATTACAACGGATATGTTTTGGATCGCCAAAAAGGTTCACATAGGCAATATTTGAATAAATAAGGTGATGTCATAACAATTAAAAACGAAAATCCAATAAAAGCTGTATATGTTAAAGATGTATTAAGTAGAATATAAAGAAAGGTGGTTTTAAATGAAAGTACAAGAGTATATGGATTTACCTTACAATATTATCATTAAAAAAATTACTGACGAAAGTGGTACCTATTATTATGCTACAGTACTGGAACTTGATGGCTGCAAAAGCACGGGTGAAACATATAATGAAGCATATGAGAACAGTTTGGAGGCTATGGAAGGCTGGATTGAGACAAAACTAGAAAATGGCTACACAGTCCCAGTACCAATAGAAACAGAAAAATTCAGTGGAAAGTTTATCGTAAGGTTACCCAAAACATTGCACAGGAAGTTATCGCTTGAAGCTTTAAAAGAGGGAGTATCATTAAATCAATACGTACTTTATAAGCTAAGCCATTAGTTCTATTTCAAGAACGATATTTTTTACGCCATAGAATAATCCGTTCTTTAACATCATCTGAAATGGTGGGGGTGTCATACTTTTCAATAGTCTAAAGCAGGTTGACTGTGTAAACAACATCAGACTCTGCTTTGACTTTCAGGTCCACCTTTGTTGTAAAAGCTACTATGGAAATATAGTTAATATCTTTATATTCATTTAAAATTTCTTTT
>CAZANH010000294.1:0-1662 GCA_964486515.1 uncultured Eubacteriales bacterium | reverse complement strand
GTCAATGACATGTATTTTAAGCCGACTCCGATTACTATTGCCCGATTTACATGGGAATATGAAAAGATGCTACTGGCTTCGGGGGAACTGACAGACCGTCAGGACAGGAGTTATGACGGCAGCAGAGGATGGGTTGGCAAACTTCATTTGAATGGGAAACCAATCAATGTTAAGGATTTCATCAACACACTTATGGTACAGAAGTTTCAACATCATTATCCCATCGTTTCCGGAACAGCAGTTAATGAACTTATGGAATTTATGGCATGGCTTGATATTGCTCCAATAAAGCCGGTTGAATATCAGGATTATATGCAAAATACATCCTTATAGGTTAAAAGGCACATGATTAAACATTCAGAATACTTAGATTCCATGAGCCAATTGCACAATTCGCCCCAATTTATAATTCTCTTTTACAGGGGAAACCGGTATTTATAATATCAATACGAATTTGGAGGAGATGAAAAGAACTTCTTCCTGTATTCAGTTGGCGTAAAACCGGTTTCCTGCCTGAAAACCTTGCTGAAGTAAAGAGCGTTTTCATAACCTATGGCATATGCAATCTCGTAGATATTTAAAGAAAAGTTGGATAAAAGATCTTTGGCTTCATTGATTTTTAGTTGTTTGATGTAGGCTGTAGGCGGCAAACCTGTAAATTTTTTAAATTTATGTGTAAACCAATAAATACTTAAATTGCATTGTTTTGCATAATGCTGAATAGAATAATTGTTGTTGTAATTGGTGTGTATGAGTTTTAAAACTTTTTCAAAGGTTTTGTCCGTTCCTTTAGTTTTCAGTAAGTCTACAGCCCTTGCAATCCTGTTCAGCAGAAGTAGTAATAGTGATGAAGAGAATTCCTCAAATCTTGAATACTTAAACTGAAGTTCATGCATAATTTCGTTGAATAGAATGATATATTCCTTTCCACAACCTGTAAAATGAATATTGTGATTGATAAGATTCATTCTGCATAAGAGACTATGAACCTCGTTTCCGGTAAAATGAATGAAATATACTTCAGCAGAATCCTGATATTTATATCTGTAGTATTGTGGTTCGCCTGGACAATATATGACAACATTGCCCTCAGGAACTTCAACCATATTATCATTAAATATAAAATATCCTTTTCCTTTATGGATGTAAATCAACTGATAATCGACTCTTCCCTTCTTTCTTTCTACATTCCAATTCTTTGTTATAAGCTTTTGATAGCCTGAGTTGATGACAACAAGACGATTATTATTATCCTGTAACTCTTGACCTTCAGTAATATTGTTTTTATAGGCGGCAATTTTAATCGTAGTAAATCAACCTTTCATTACACAGCAAGTACGTATATAATCTCAGCAAATTAGTTTATTTACTTATATCTATTATAGTACTATAATAGTGTAATATCAATAGGCATTATACTTAATGTAATTTATTTAAAATCAGTATTATTAAAACAATTTTGTTTATAGTCAGTACAAATATAAACACGAAGTAAAAACAAACAGGGGTAGTGTCAAAAAAGTTATGAAAACTAATAAAAAATGTGAAACAAAGAAATTAAGAAGTAAAAAGCAGTATTGATCCTTGAAAACTTCAAACAGATATATGTGAAAATGGAAGAAGGTACCATACAAGGCATTAAAAAATGTATATGATACTGAT
>CAZANH010000293.1:0-2601 GCA_964486515.1 uncultured Eubacteriales bacterium | reverse complement strand
TTGATAGTGTAAGGCGAAGGATTGAGTAATACTGTCGTATTGCGATTGACGACAACGTAGCAATATCAGAAAATAACCGCTTCAAAAATGGGAAGTTATAGTTTTGTCATTCCTGAACAAAGGAGAGGAGGTAAAAATTATGCAGGAAAGAGATATGGTAAACGACATATTATCCGGTGTAAACGGTGATATAACGGGCTACGCCAATGTAATAACACAGGCAAGCAATCTTCAGTTCAGGCAGGCAATTCAGCAGATCAGGGACAGTTCGGAAACTTTTCAGTATGACCTTTATAAGATAGCTGAACAAAAAGGCTATTACATGCCCGCTCAGCAAGCTAATATGAATGAAGTACAACAGATAAAAACAAAGTTTCAGTCATAAGGCCGGATGATTTCATCTAAAAATAAGTATCTGCATATTTAAGTGGAATTTTAGAAATCAAACGGCACAATCGAAGCATTCTAGGGATTATACGCCACAACTTGCATATCAAATATAAGCTCAACCTGATGGCAAATTGGCGTATGCCCTAAGGATGCAGGATTAAAATTGGGATTTTCGGCAATTCACAACGGTTTTATCAATAATTCCCCATTCTCAACACAAACAATAACCTGCATGTTATCATTTAATTCACCTTTGATTATGAGCCTTCCGATTTCTGTCTCAACAGACTTTTGCAAATATCTTCTCACAGGCCTTGCACCATATACTGGAGAGTATGACTTTTCTGCAATTTGCATTTTGGCACCATCAGTCAAATCAAGTTTTATATGCCTGTCATCAAGCCTTTTTTGTATATCCATTACGGCAAGTTCTATGATTTTTATTATTTCTTTCCTTGTAAGAGGTTTAAACAATACGATGTCGTCAATCCTGTTCAGGAATTCAGGCCTGAAATCTCTTGTGAGTTCACCCATTACCTGTTTTTTTACATCTTCCCTTATTTCACCATCATCATTTATACCATTCAAAAGATAATGGCTCCCTATATTCGATGTCATTATTACAACCGTATTTTTGAAATTCACGGTCCTTCCCTGGCTGTCGGTAAGCCTGCCGTCATCAAGAATCTGCAGCAGGACATTAAATACCTCATGGTGTGCCTTCTCTATTTCATCAAAAAGAATAACACAATATGGTTTTCTTCTAACTGCCTCAGTCAGCTGTCCGCCTTCCTCATATCCTACATATCCGGGAGGTGCCCCTATAAGCCTTGCCACAGTGAATTTCTCCTGGTATTCGCTCATGTCTATTCTCACCATGTTTTCTTCCGTGTCGAAAAGTGCTTCTGCCAGTGTTTTTGCAAGTTCTGTCTTACCAACTCCTGTCGGGCCGAGAAAGATAAATGAGCCTATCGGCCTTCCGGGGGCTTTCAAGCCCGAACGGGCTCTTAATACAGCATCCGCTACTGCAGTTACAGCTTCATCCTGGCCAATAACACGTTTGTGCAGTATATCTTCAAGATTTAAAAGTTTTTCCTTTTCACTCTCCACAAGCCTGGTAACAGGAATACCTGTCCATTTGGAAACAATTTCGGCTATTTCATCCTCACTGACTTCTTCCTTTAAAAGCTGTTTATTGATGTTTTCCGCCTGTTTTGCCCTTTCGTCTTCAAGCCTTTTTTCAAGCTCCGGAAGCCTCCCATGTTTTAATACGGCAAGCTCATTAAGGTCATATTTCCTTTCAGCCTCGTCGATCTGTCTTTTTACAAGCTCAATTCCCTGCTGCAGCACCTTTATTTTTTCAATGTTTTCCTTCTCTGAATGCCACTGTGCTTTCATATTATCCGCTTTTGCTTTTAAATCAGCAATCTCTTTTTCCAGTCCTGAAAGCTTTTCCACAGAGTCCCTGTCTTTTTCTTTCTTTAAGGCCTCACGTTCTATTTCAAGCTGCATAATCCTCCTGCTTGTTTCATCAAGTTCCGAGGGCATGCTGTCAATTTCCGTCCTTATCATTGATGCCGCTTCATCCATCAAATCAATAGCCTTATCAGGCAAAAACCTGTCGCTTATATACCTGTTTGAAAGAACGGCACATGCGACAATGGCATTATCAGTGATATGAACTCCGTGATGTATTTCAAACTTTTCCTTAAGCCCCCTGAGTATTGAAATCGTATCCTCAACTGACGGCTGTTCCACAATTACCGGCTGGAACCTCCTTTCAAGAGCGGCGTCCTTTTCAATATGTTTTCTGTATTCATCAAGCGTCGTCGCGCCAATGCAGTGCAGTTCCCCTCTAGCAAGCATGGGTTTTAATATGTTTCCCGCATCCATCGCTCCCTCGGCTTTTCCCGCGCCCACAATATTGTGCAGTTCATCAATAAACAGCAATATATGCCCGTCTGATTTCTGCACCTCACCAAGTACAGCCTTGAGCCTTTCTTCAAATTCTCCCCTGTATTTCGCCCCGGCTATCAATGCCCCCATGTCAAGCGCAAAAATGGTCTTATCCTTCAATCCTTCCGGTACGTCTCCTTTAAGAATACGCTGTGCCAACCCTTCAACGACAGCTGTTTTACCGACACCGGGTTCGCCAATCAGTACGGGATTGTTTTTCGTTCTTCTTGACAATATTCTTATAACACGCCTTAT
>CAZANH010000292.1:0-7873 GCA_964486515.1 uncultured Eubacteriales bacterium | reverse complement strand
ATAGAGCTCATTCTAATCATTACATGTATCTCCAATCGAAATACAATTATTTTATTAATATCTGTTTGTGCTAACAATTCAAATTCAGGTATATTTTATATAACTTCATTATACTATAAATCAAATTACTTTACAATGTACATTTTCGCCACCGTTTTTATAGAATGTAAAGATAGTATAACGATGTAATGATTGTTTAATTGAACTTCCTTATTTAAGATAATATAATTATTATTGATACAAGTTAATATAAAGGACAGATGCAATTATGCTTGATATTGAAAACGGAAAAATGACATCAAGGGAGCGTGTTTTGGTAGCTTTTGCAAAACAGGAACCCGACCGTGTTCCTGTTAATTATTTTGCGAATCCTGGAATTGATGGACGCTTAAAAAAGCACTTTGGCCTTAAGCCCGAGGACAATGAAAAATTACTTGAAATACTTGGAGTAGATTTTCGCGGCATATATTTTGTACCATACAAAGGCCCAAGGCTTCATACTGAAATACCGGGTATAAACGTAGACCCGTTATGGGGGATTCACCGTAGATGGGTTGAACATAGTACAGGGGGATACTGGGACTATTGCGATTTTCCCCTAAAGGATGCTGATGAGGATATGATTGCATCATGGCCTATGCCTTCTCCTGACGATTTTGACTACAGTCCGGTACCTGATATTTGCAACAGATATGAAAAATATGCCCTTTGTGTAGGGAGTCCCGGGCTTGGAGATATTATGAATACAAACGGTTTCTTGCGCGGTACGGAACAAACCTTTATTGACCTTGCCACCAATGACCCCGCAGGTGTTCTTTTAACTGACAGGAGATTAAAAATTACGTTTGAAATAACGGCACGAATCCTTGAAGCAGGAAAAGGGAAGATAGATTTTATATGGCTTGGGGAAGACCTTGGTGCACAAACTTCACAGCTTATAAGCCTTGACCTTTACAGGAAATTCATAAAACCAAGGCATCAAAAATTCGTAGACCTTGCAAAATCATATAATATCCCTGTAATGATACATTCCTGCGGTTCAAGCAGCTGGGCATTTGAAGATTTTATAGAAATGGGAATAACTGCAGTAGATACTTTGCAGCCTGAAGCCAAAAACATGAGCCCTGAATTTCTGAAAAAAAATTTCGGTGGAAGGCTTGCTTTCCATGGCTGCATATCAACTGCCGGCCCGGTTGCTTACGGAAGTGTTCAAGATGTAATATCCAACGTAAAAGAAACCTTTGAAATCATGATGCCCGGAGGCGGATACTGCATGTCCCCGACTCACCAGCTTCAGGATAATTCGCCGACTGAAAATGTCCTTGCAATGTATGAGTCTGCACATAAATACGGCAAATATTAAAATATTCTTGTACTCCCACATACTTCAATTGTACCAGGATCGATTGATCATTTTCCATACCTTCTAATAAGGGGTTGAAAAATACCCAGCTGATCGCTTAGAAGGCCTTCATAACCGCTTGATACACCATCCCAGGTTTTCCAGTCACTTCCTGAATGAACTCCTCCAATAACATTACTGTGCAATAGCCCGTTACAGATTTCACTTAAAATAAAATCAGCTTCTTTAATCATACCCACTTTATACAATGCATTTATGAAATGCCTGGCCTGGCTTAAAGTTATACCGCTGTTCATATAGCCTCCAAATGGTAAAAAATGAAGGCCAGTCGCCATATCGGATCTTTCAATATTGAATATATTCCCCGGGAGTCCCAAATCGAAGGATTCAAAACCACTTTTTTTAAGGTTGTCCCATAGATTTAAGATTGCATTGGCTGCCGTATTTCCCTCAAGTAAGCCATATGAAACTGCAGCTCCGTTCACTGCAAGAAAACCATAATCATGCAATTTGCCTTTCATACACTTCCAGCCGGCAAGCCAGCCGTTTTCTGTCATGAATGTATCTGTGTAAATGCTTTTAATCTTATCAGCCCAAATACTGAGTTCCTGAGATAAGGAATGCTCGCCGTAATCTTTGATTGTTTTGGATAAAGTACGCAAAGCTGCATATAACTGGGCATTTGAAAAAGCATCCTTGTAACCGAATGATAACGCATCATACCAGCATGTACTCCACTGGTACTCACCTGAAATCCCCTTTCTTACTATTGATTCAACAAGCCCGTCACCATCCTTATCAAGGCTTTTTATTAACCGTATTTTCCCCTTGATTTGTTTTTCGAATTTTTTGTACCAGTCTTTCATTTCACCCATATCAAGAAACTTTGATATTCCCAAAAGAACAGCTGTACCTGTAACGAGATACTCATTTTCGTATTCATATTCCCTTGAGTAATGCCTTCCTGCTGCATAACTTGGCGCTCCCAAAAGGTGTATTTCAATCGTATTCTTAAGAAATTCAATTGTGTTCACTCCATATGGCCCATCACCAATCTGTTCACAAAGTTCAGCCCATAAGTCGATACATGCTGCACATTTCATTGAATTTCCATTATTGGAATAAGTGGCTGTATCCGCCCTAAACGGCAAGCTGGTATATAGATACCTGTCAAACACATTCCTCACATGCTCCGGTGTTTCTTCTTTAAGTTCAATGTGACGCGGAAATCCGAAAGACATGTTGACTGCACCTGTATAATCACCTTTTTCAAGAAGATAACACCCGTCTTCGCATAACTTTTCTCCCAGTTTAAAATCAATTGTGTTTATATTCTGAGGACGAATTGAATTAAACCGTCCCATAACAGCCCCATTTCCTGTAAGAACAATCCCTGCATATCCCGGAAAATGTAAAAGTACCGGTAATCCAAGCACACCTGTCTCACCTTCTTTAATTATGCTCCCAAGGGCAGTTAAAGGAATTACTTTTGAATTAAATGCAATCTGAAAAACAGAACTGTCCAACAGCTTTATTGTTTTTTCGGCCCGCCGCTTTATTAAAAAACGAATATTATCTTTGTTCATGGTAAATTTAAGTTCAATCGTTAAACCTGTTTCTTTATTATTTATACGATATATTAATGAATTAGAAAATACTTCGGTCTCTCCATCCAGATTATATGCTAAAAACCCGGATATTGTACTTTTATCAACAGGATTTAAAACAGGCCCTTGAGTGCTGAAGTCATCTTCAAACATTCTCCGGTTAATCAATGAATTCAAGACCAGAAGGTTCTCATTTGTTTTTCCCGTCCCTGAGCCGTCAAGGCCAAGGAAATCAAGGCCTGCACTTTTTAAACGGAAACCGATGCGGTAATAGGGTGAATAATAGCGGATTGATGTGGAAGTACGTGTGATTGAGATATTTTCCTGTTGCAATTTAAATGTATCGGGTCTATATTTCAAACGGTGAAGCTTACGGACCGGTGCATCAATACTATTAGAAACACCCACTGCATCAATTACAAATCCTGTATCTACAATACTGTAACACGGCCACCAATTATCTACGCCGCTCCGGCGCACCTCAAGGCGATAAGCTGTTGAAACCTCTTTGGGTTCAAACCATAAAACCCTATCCTTATCAAGTGGCTTTTCAATCCCTGTTACATACATAATTTTTTTCCATGCTTCATCACGCCATACGTATACCGCAAAATCCATGATCCAGTCAACAGCATTTTCCGACCCGCATTTGAGATATCCTGTTCCCTGTTTGACACCTATTCTCAGTTTTTCAGGTTTATTTGAGAATTTTACAAACCTGGTATGAATTATTCTTTTTTCAGGTGAACCTTTTTCATTTTCCCATGGTTTAACCCATATTCCTTTAATACTTGTAATCATATTTATAATCCTCTCATTTGTTACCCTTTTACGCTGCCAAGTACAATGCCTTTTGTGAAATATTTCTGCAGGAAAGGATAAAACATAAGTATTGGTATCATTGCAATGAAAATTTTTGCAGCATTACTGTTTCTCTGGTTGACTTCAAGAAAAATCTCTAATTCCGTTATAGATGTCAGTTTAACATCTCTTTTTACTATAACTTTTTGCAAATATGTCTGCAATGGATATTTATTTACATCGTTCATATAAATAAGGCCGTCAAACCATTGATTCCAGTGCATAACGGCACAGAACAAGACAAGTGTAGCAAGTGCAGGCTTTGATAAGGGTACAAAAATCCTGAACAGCCTCATAAAATGTCCTGCTCCATCCATAATAGCAGATTCCTCTATTTCTTCAGGAATCTGTTTAAAGAAATTATGTAAAAGTATTACATTAAATACCGGTACTGCAGTGGGAATTACAAGTGCCCATATGGTATTTATCAAATCTGTGTATACAACTACGAGATAAAGGGGAATCAACCCTCCTGAAAAGAGGATGGAAATCAAAAAAATCCAGACATATAAGTCTCTTTTATAAAATACACGATTGCTTTTTGATAAGGGATATGAAGCAAGAACTGTTAAAAGCATATTTATAGCAACCCCAAGGACAGTCCTTTTTATCGTAACAAAAAATGCCGTATAAAATCCCCTTTCTGTTATTACAAATTCATATGGCTGAAAGGAAAACTCTACCGGCCACAGCTTTACCAGTTTTGCATCTACGGCGTAACTGCTGCTGAAGGAAATTGATATAATATGAAGTATCGGTATTATACAAAGCAAGGCTGTTGTTATCAATATAAAATAATTAACAGCATCAAATATATTTATATGAATCTTAAGATTCTTTTTTTTCACTTGTATCTTCCCTTCAAAATATTTTATATCCAGCATAGCGGTATGCCAATTTGTATGATGTAGTAATCAGGAAAAATGAAACAACGGATTTAAAAAGCCCTGTCGCTGTTGCCATACTGAAATCCCCTTCTTCAATACCCATCCTGTAAACCAGGGTATCGATTATATCACCGCTTTCATAGGTAATCGGGCTTAGAAGATTATACACCTGGTCAAATCCCGCATTAAGTATTTGTCCAAGATTTAATGTAGCTATTAAAATAACTATGGAACTTATTCCAGGTATTGTTATATGCCACATTTGCTTGAAACGGTTTGCACCGTCTATAATAGCAGCTTCGTATATATTTGGATCAATACTGGTAATAGCTGCCAGTATTATGATTGTCCCCCATCCAAATTCTTTCCAGATATGTGTGGTCACCAATACAATAGGAAACCACCTGTTATCTCCCAAAAAGAATATTGGTTTTATGTTTAGAATTTCCAGTACCTGGTTTACCAGCCCATTTGTCGGTGACAATAAATCAATTACAATTCCTGCCATCAAAACCCATGAAATAAAATGAGGCAGGTATATAATTGTCTGTACCGATTTTTTCATATATTTATTCCTTACTTCATTTAATAATAATGAAAATATGACAGGCACAATAAGCCCTAAAGAAATCTTTAAAATAGCTATATATAATGTATTAAACAGTGCATTAAAAAAGGCTGGCTCTGAAAACAGCCTCTCAAAATTATGCCACCCAATCCATTTTGATTTAAGAAACCCAAGAGTAGGTTTATATTTTTGAAATGCAATAATAATACCAAATATAGGCAGGTACGCATAGATAACTATAATTATAACAGAAGGAAGCATCATTAAATGCAGTGGCAACTGTCTGTTTGATCCGCTCATTTTAATTTTATTTTTCATTGCTCTTTGCATTATTTTCCCCTCAATTAAATTAAACTTTTGGCTGCAGGCCCCACTCTAATATGTTTCATACAACCTGCAGCCACTTGTTTTTCTTTACTATCAAAGATTACTCTCTTTATTTATTACTTTGGTACCATTCATTGGCTTCTTCCGTAATTATGGCCCCTCCTTGCTTGTTCCAATCCTGAACCATTTTGTCAAATGTATCGATTGAATCACCCATAATGATCTTTAAATAAACTTCGTCGGTTAATGCTTTCAATACACCCATTTTTTCATTCATGGTTTCGGTTGGAATAGTCCTATATTGATTAACCATCAGCAGGTCATTATTCAAATAGTTGTTTATAACTGCATACGTACTGTTTTTGCCAAATATAAGATTATATCCATACTGTTCCCTGTCTCCTGCCATGGCTTTTTTTACAATTTCATACTGGCTTTCCTCTTCTTTTGTAGTTAATGCTGACATATCACCTGTTTCCAATGCCTCTTTTATGTGCAGATAAACCTTTAAATTTTTCCAAGGCGGGTATATCGGGCTTATCATGTAGGCATGTACAGAAAAGTTGTCTTCCTGTGTCGCATATGTTAAAGGCTCATTAACAAACAACTCAAGGCTGAGATTTGTTAATTTTACTGCAGCTTCCGGATACTCATATCCCTTCATGACAACAAACGGTGAAGGATTAGCAATATTTGCCTGCATTTTTGCCGGTTTATCATCAATTGAAGGTAATTTCGGCGCTACAATCCATTCTGCATCGGGATTGCCTTTTATAGTTTCTATTACCTTAAAGATAGGAACCCAGTTTACTCCATAAAGCATTCCAACTTCTTCGGAAACGATAGTATCAGCAACCTGCCAGCACGTTTTTACTGCAAAATCCTTTGCAATAATATCTTCGGCATACATTTTCTGAAGCATCAGCAGTGCATCTCTGGCTTCCGGCTGTACATTGCCCCATACCAATTTACCGTCTTTTTCAACCCAGGTATTTACATATGCGTGATAACCATTGAAAAATCCTACAAAATCACATAATGCAGGAGCATCCAAATAATTACTGGCTGCAAATCCCCATGTGTCTTTTTTACCATCACGATCCGGGTCATTTTCCCTGAAAGCCTTGGCAACATTATAAAATTCCTCCATCGTTTCAGGAACTTCCATGTCCACATTATCCAACCAGTCCTTCCTTATAAAAAGAAGCGGGCCGTTGTCAGGCTGTGTCCCTGTTATTGGGAGTCCTAAAAGCTTCCCGTTATATGTCGCATAATCCTTTTGTATACCATGGTCATCTTCAACTGCTTTTTTATACATATCGGAAGCATATTTTTCATATACGCCCCCAACATCCTCAAGCATATCAGCTTCTGCAAGCAGAACAAACGTATTAAGATGAGCAGTACCCATATCAGGAAGATCACGTGATGCTATGGAAAGATTCCATTTATTTTCAAATTGATCAGGAGTAGTTGTCCAGATGTAGTTCAATTTAATTCCCAATTTTTCTTCATATGCTTTTGCCCAAACATTTTCCTCCAGGGATTCTCTCTCCGGATTGCCTGGTTCAAACCTTGTTTCATCACCAACTGCTTTTACTGTGTTTATCGTAATAACAGGGTCATATTTGCCAAAGGGGTCCGTATCCTCTTTTTTCCCCGTAGTTTCTGCTTCTGTAGTCTGAGCTGCTTCTTCAGTTGTTGTCGTCTCAGTGCTTTCAACATCTTTCTCTTCGCAGCCTGCAAACAATCCTACTAACAAAAAGATGCTCAAAAACAATGATGCCATTCTAAAAGCCTTTTTCAGCCTCATAAAAACTCCTCCTCTTTTATTTATTTTTAAACTTCGTAATTTAATTATATTAACTAAAGTATTATAATTCAATTCAACAATTTTTACATTGTTATACTATCTTTACACCAGGTTTAAATTAAAATATTTATGCTATTTGATCACTCCAATAAACGCAATACAGAAATTGGTCCCTTTACAGCCCTCTTTGTTTCCATGCGTAACCTCTATTTCAAAGGTACCAGGTATGTATTTTCCCATTCCTATCATTAAATGGCAACGGTAGATCCTTTCCCCAGGGGATTATTGCAGTATTTGGCCTTTGAATTAATTCTCGCTCCAATAATTGAATCCTCCCTTATTTATAATTCATTTTCAATATGTACATTTGCGGCCTTCATCAGCAAATGCCTTTATAAGTTCCAAATCTGCATCAAAAAAATGGTCTGACGGGCTCAATATATATCC
>CAZANH010000291.1:0-5004 GCA_964486515.1 uncultured Eubacteriales bacterium | reverse complement strand
TTGTTTTGTACTTTTACACATCGGGGTGCTTTTAAGTTTAATTCAACTCAAAGATACTGAATATCAATGAGATAACAAAATTCCACCCCGATTTTTTTTTGTGATTTATGAATAATTCAGGTTAAATGATCCCAATTTTCATTAGCTAGAAGTTTTAAACATATTTCATTATCTGATTTTGGTATCCATCCTAGTTGTGTTAATGCCCTATATGTACTTTTTCTGATTCTATCATCCTTGTTTTTTAAAAAAGGGGTAACTACTCAGGTCTTAATTCTTAAAACTTTTTGGTGGAGGCAAAATCATTCTTACATGTAGCAACATTGATGGCGAACCGTATGGATTCGGATGGATTTCCACCCTTTTTAATTATTGTATCAACAACAGATCGCAATACTGCAAATATTTCTGCTCCCCGATCAGCCCGAAACCCTCCGGATACTTTTTGTTTTACTTTCAGGTTTCGTATTGCCCGTTCCGTTCAATTATCACAACATTTGGATAATGGCTCTTATCCCAACTTTTTTATTATCCCAACTTATGCTGTAAATTATACATCCTCAATGGTCTGCGCCTAAGAAGTTGGGATAATATTTAGTGATCATTCTCCCTGTAGTCTTGTAAAACGAAATAGGTCTGACAGACCTATATTCTTTTCAAGCTTCCATTTCTTTGGTATTGCACTGGTAGCTTCATCTTCCAAAGTAGCCAGAGCCCTCATCTGCTGTTCGGTAGTGATATTCTGATAAACCATAGTGGTTTCAATACTTTCATGTCCCAGCAGTTTACTGATTTCTACGATGTTTATACCGTCTTCCAACCAATGACAGGCTTTTGTATGTCTCCATTGGTGACTATGAAGATCCAATGGAACATCAGTACAGGTCTCATGAGCTTTAAACGCGTAGATTTTTAGGCGTTTCCGTATAGCCTCTTGTGACAGTTTTGACTTTTGCCCGCGCCATGAAGAGTAAAACAGATAATCATCCGGATCAGGCTTTGCTGCATGGAACACCTTCATATATTTCTGGAGGATATCAACTAATCCGGACATCAGATAGACGGTCCTTATTTTACTTCCTTTTCCAAGGATGGTTGCATATGGTTTATCCGCGCTTAACTTTAAGCTGTTGATTTTTAATGATAAAACTTCATCGATGCGAGTAGCTGTACCATATTCAAAAGACATAATAACGATGTCACGTAACCCGATCTTACTTGATGGATTTGGTGTGGCAAGTATTGCTCTTACTGCATCCTTTGTCATTCCTTGTACTTTTGACTGTGGTTCTCTAAGTCGCTTGACTGATACGGCTGCTTCCAGATATAAAACTTTATATGTAGGATTTCTGATTCCTATATATTTCAGCAGGCACTTAATAGCTGCCAGCCTGTTGTTACAGGTCTTATTGCTACAGTTTCTTTCCTGCTTGAGCCATATAAGCCAGTCATTGAGGCAAGACACAGAAAAACATTCTGCATTAAACGTCTTATCAGTTATTCCTTTATCTTCCAGATAATTAACATAGAGGGTCACAGCTGTTCTATAGGATCTTACCGTATGTGGGCTATTCGTTCTTAAAGTTGGTATATAGGCATTAATCCAGTCGAAGGTCAATCGTGCTATTTCTATGGCTTGGCATTCATTATTTTTCTTGCTCATAATCGGGTAATTTTGGAAGGAGATTATTAAACGATTCTTCGGTCAGGCTTTTAATCTTATCTACAAGTGCAGGAGACAGATTAAAGTATCCATAGGTGCTTCTTACATGCCTGTGTCCCATTGTCCGACTGAGATACAGAAGTTTATCGTGAAGTTCAAAACCGAGTTCTTTCCATCTTGTCACATTGACAACAGCATAATTGCTTCTTAAATCATACAGACGGGCAGGTTCTTTACTGACTTCTTTCCATATAATACGGAAGTGGTATTCAGCCCAGGCCGGACGGTGAAAACAATCATTCTTGTTTGGGAAAAAGCAAGTACGGTCAGGCATGACCTTAGCCATATTATCATCATATCTTTCGAGGAGTCTCGACATGCTCTCATGTAACGCAACACGATGCTGGTCAGCACCTTTAGACTGGTTAATGTTGATTACGCCTTCAACTAAATCAACATCAGACCGTTTTAGCCATCTTGCTTCATTGGTTCTCATACCTGTACTCAGCAAAAGGCGATAATATACAGGTAGTTCTAACTTATTTAGTTTACTAATGATGTAATCCTGATAGTTGAAAGTATCTGTGACATGTCTGTCACACGTCTGAAAGAATCGGATTAGCTCATCTTTTGTAAATGCATGAGGCACATATGTACATGGCTTCTGAGAAGGCACCGTGGGAGCGGCTATTCCTGTCCATCCTTTTTCCCGAGCATATTTCACAAAATTGGATATTACTGTAATGCGGTATTTGCATGAGTTTCCATTTTCAGTCGGACGTTCATCGCACCACTCAAGCATCTTCTCCGCCAAGGCTGATGCATTTGGGAACCGATCCGCACAGTAATTATCAAAGTAGTGAAGGTTCTCCTCGTATGACTGACACCATCTTTTGGAGGCTCTTTTGCTGTAAACAAATTCTTCAAATTGTTTATCCAGACATGAACGAAACGGCCTTTTCATAATTCAAACACCTTTTGGGTAACTGGATAATCTTCTATGCCAAGGCTGCATTCACGCAAATGCTCAAGGTCTGTATCCACATAGGGCTTAATGGACTCAGGTGATGTATGCCCCAATATGGAACTGATAACTGGTGATGGAACCCGGTTCCCAAGAAGCGATGTGGCCAAATGATGACGGAAAATACGAACACCTGTTCTGCCACCATCCTTACGCACACCGGCTTCATTAAATACATTTTTTAGATGATCCCATGCGCTGGATATTTTGTTATATGGTCTGACCCCATTAACAAAAATGATCCTTTCCTCTGATTTAGGACGTTCAAAAATGAGATAATCCCAGATTGCATTACCAACTATTGCGTTCATTGGTAATGTCAGTTCAATGTCGGTTTTAGATTGAACCAAATGAATCGTTTCTTTCTCCCAGTCTATATTTTCTGGTGTAAGAGATAAAATATCAGTTCCACGAAGTCCGGTATAGTAAGCAATGGTTGCAATAGCCTTGTCCAATAATGTTAGTTGTGAGTTCTCTTCCTCAAGCCAAATCCGAAACTTTTCTGACTCTAATTGAGTTAGATATGGATAGTTCTGATAACTCTTAGGTACAGAAGGAAATAATGTTAGTAGCTTCTTGACGGGTTCACCATATAATGGGATTGTGGCCTTCAAAACCGGAATAATCTTTTCTTTATACGCTTTGCTTCTGATGATTTTCTCTCCGTCATAGAAAAAGTCAAGAACATTCCTTTCTGTAACGTCTTTAATTGATTGTGCTCCTGTATTTTGCAAATGCAATAAAAAAAGGATTCCAGCCCGACGTTCTGTATAGATCGTATGAGCGACTTTGCTTCCTAACTTGACTGTCTGTTCATAGTAATCTATAACTGATTTGTATTCATCATTGAGCAAATCATAACTCTTAGCCGGTGCCAGAAAACCATGACACAGATTTGGTTGTGGATACAAGCCCTCTAAGTCGAATCTCTTCACACAACCTAGAACTGACTTCAGAGTTTTGCGAACCGGAGCAGCATCTTTATACCCACGTTGTTGTACCTCATGCCAATAAAGTTGTTCATAAGAATTAATCTCTGGAGATGAACCTTTATTCAAAGCCAGTTTAATACACCGTTTCATCCATTGAATATGGCAACGGCTATACCCATTATCATGAAGATATTCAAGTAGTAATGGGTAATGTTTTTGTAAATTTCGTACATCCATAATTATTTAATTTAAGATGCACGTAATTTACGAAGTTATTATCTCAACTTTTCTTTAACTACACATTCTATTTCTGTCTGTTATGAAAAAAGTTGGGATAATAAAAAAGTTGGGATAAGAACCATTATTATCATATGGGACATCCGGATAAAACAGGAAGTTGAATACCTGGTGCTTTCGTTTCTTTAGCCTTTTTTGTAAAGGGAATAGCTTCGAATATTTTTTTGACAGTTCTTGTTTTATCAACTGGTTAAAATCATTGATTAGTTCACTTCTATCTTCAAATGGCTGATCATACTGCTCGGGGGTCATTCTATTTTTCAGTCTTATTGCCTTTAACAATAAATTTTTCATGTCAGTCACCCATTTGATGTGGTACAGATCCTGGAGAAAGTTCAGTTCTCTCAGCAGATGCGCCAGGCACAGCTGGTGACTTTTGGCCGGAGTTTTTAACTGTGCTGCCCATGAGTCGCTCACTAAGGTAGCCTGAGGCAATCCATCAGGAAAAGTTCTTTGCACCGTTGCAAACCCTCTGTCCGGGAAAATTGCTATAAAGGTTGCATTTATGTTCTGCCATGTCCATGCCCAGAACTTGTTGGTCTTTACTTTAACACCGGTTTCATCTCCACCGATTATGATGGCTTTTGAAATCTCTTCTTTTATGCCTTCATATATTGGAAGCACCATGTTAGCTGCCTTATTCAGCAGGTTATATACGGTACCTTCGCTCATGGAAACATTGGTCATGCTCTTTATTAGTTCAGACAATCGATTGTATGGTATATATTGCCGGGAACTCAAATAGGCTACTAGTGTCATGTCATACATACATTGACGTATAGATTTGATGATAATTTTAGAAATATTTGTTAACTTAGCCGGAAAAACGGCTATGAATACTTACAAAGTAACTTTAACCAAAGAAGAAAGAGATCAATTAATGACAATTACCCGATCAGGAACCCATGCTGCCAAAAAAGTGATGCATGCACTGATATTGCTAAATGTTGACAGAGGTGCCTATTCTGAAAATCATCATACAAACGAAGAGATATGTAAGATTCTTAAAATTGGTATGAGAACTATTGACAGAGTCAAGAAACGTTTTGTAGAAGAAGGTTTTGATGCTGCATTAAAAATGGCACCAA
>CAZANH010000290.1:0-2804 GCA_964486515.1 uncultured Eubacteriales bacterium | reverse complement strand
AAGAAATTCACAAAAATCAAAAGAAGACATTATGAATGCAGCAGAAATTGAGTTTGCTGATAAAGGAATATATGGTACACGTGTGGATGAAATCGCGGCGAGGGCAAAAATAAATAAGAGGATGATATACGAATACTTCGGAAACAAGGAGCAGCTTTACAGGTCGGTACTTGTATCAGTGTATGGGAGGCTGACACAGAGAGAAGTTGGCTTGCTTTCAGAGAATATGCCGTGTAAAGATGCAATAGTAAGGATTATTGAATTATACTTTGATTTTTTACATGATAATCCTTCATATGTAAATCTGATTCTCTGGGAAAACCTTAACAAGGGAAGATATATTGAGAATATGGATTTCGAGGATATTAAGAATCCTGCTTTTGATCTTTTAAGAAAACTTATTGATAGGGGAAAATCCGATGGTACTTTTAAGGAAGATGCTGATTCGGAACAGGTGATACTATCGCTTTTAACTTATACATTCTCATATTTTTCAAATAGATATACGCTTTCGAAAATTCTGGGAAGAAAACTTGATGAACCGGAAAATATAAAGCAGAGAGTTAAAAATGTAACTGAGATGTTTTTAGGATATTTATGCAAATAATAAATATTGATTAATTGTAAATAATTATTTTTTTATTAACCTATGTAACTAAACATATAGTTATAAAACAATAATAACTAAATAGATAGTTATATATAAAAACAATAATTTGTAGTTTAAACCAATAATCATAATTAAAAAAAGGGGGATGTGCATTGATATCATATAATTCAACAGTGGATGAAATAAATGTTTCCAATCCGGACACGGCAGTCATATCTATTGGTTCTACAGAACAGCACGGGCACCATCTGCCGGTATCAACAGATTTCATAATTGCAGGAGCTGTTGCTGAAAAGTTTGCCGGGAAAACGGGTGCGTTTTTGCTTCCGGTTCTTCCAATAAGCACATGCAGAGAGCATATGGGCAAAAAGGGGAGTGTCTGGATGAATCCCGACACATTCTACAAAATGTTGACAGATATTTTAATGAGCCTTAAGGAACAGGGCTTTAAGAAAATAGTTGTCATACTGGGACATGGTGGTGTCTTTATGGCAACTCCTGCTATAAGGGAAGTTAATGCGGTAAACCCGGATATTAGTGTAATAAAAGTGGATTTGATACAATTCCTTGGCTCCAATGAGATGAAATCAATTTTGCAATGTCGTGATAATTTGCATGCGGGTGAATATGAAACTTCCTTGATGTTGTACCTGGCAGAGGAGCTTGTAAGAAAGGACAGGATAGTTGATCATATTCCTGATGTTCCAAGGGATTTTTTAAATTATGGCTCAATATTCAATTACTGCAAGGATGGTGTCTGGGGTAAGCCAAGCCTGGCTACGAAAGAAAAAGGTAGGGTTATATTTGAATTGCTTGTGGATAAAAGCATCGAATATGTTGATGAGGTCTTAAGAGTATTACAAAAAGGTTGATATGAAAGGGAGGAAAAATTGTGAACCGTAAAATAAGGGTCTTGCTTGTTGGAGCGGCATTCAGCGCAGATTTGCACATGGACGGATATTCAAGGTGTACTGATATTGCTGAAGTAGTTTCAATATGTGATAAGGATTTGTCAAGGGTTGATTCACTGATAAAAAAATATAATCATAGAAATATAAACACCTATGATGACTATAAAAAAGCAATTGATGAGACCGATTGTGATGTAGTGGATATATGCCTTCCTAATTTTCTGCATCATGACGTGGCACTTTATGCTTTTAAAAAGGGCTGCCATGTAATATCGGAAAAGCCGCTTGCAACTACACTTGAAGATGGTGAAGAGATGGTGGAAGCTGCAATCAGAGCAGGGAAAAAACTGTATTATGCAGAGGATTGGCTGTTTGCTCCTGCGCTTGGAAAAGCTTTAAATATCATTAGTGAGGGTGCAATTGGAAAACCTTTGTATATAAGGGCAAGAGAGTGTCACAGCGGTTCTCATTCACCATTTACACAGACTTTAAAATACTGCGGCGGAGGCTGTATGATACATTTGGGAATACATCCTGTTTCATTCATGCTTGCGCTTAAAAACAACCGGTGGACAGAACTTACAGCCATGACATCCGGCGGAGCTGCCTCAAATATGAAACATAAAAAAATGGAAGGGGAGGACTGGTCGGCATGTATAATAAAGTTTGAAGATGGGACATCAGCACTTCTGGAAGCCAATTACATCACAATGGGCGGAATGGAAGATATTATTGATATTTACGGAACCGAGGGATGCATGCACATTGATTTGACATTTTCATCGGCAATATCCTGTTATTCAATACCTGGAGTAAGTTATACGGTTGAAAAAGCTGAAATTACGAATGGCTGGTCAAGGCCTGCTGTCGATGAGAAATTCAATCTTGGGTATGTTAATGAGATAAGGCATTTCATGGAATGCATTAAAAAAAATGAGGATGCAAAGATTGGCCTTAGGGGAAAAGACGGGTTTGAGACTCTTAAGGTAGTAAACCTGATATATAGATCTGCAAAGGAAGGAAGAAAAATAGATAACGTTAATATAATATAAATTTTTGAGGATATAGTGCTCACGCTTAAATTTATTATAAAAATTGGGGGGATTTGAATTGAATAAAGAATTATACATGCCTGTAGAGGTGGCGGGAATAAAATTTAAGAATCCGTTTTACGTGTCTTCGGGGCCTACAACAAAATCGGTAAAGCAGCTGGTAAGAATTGAAGAAACAGGCTGGGCGGGTGCAAGCATAAAACTTACAATTGACCCTGCTCCGTATATAAA
>CAZANH010000289.1:0-2379 GCA_964486515.1 uncultured Eubacteriales bacterium | reverse complement strand
TTCTATTTAACAAATGGAAATTCGGCAATCCTCAGGTTGCTGCACCCATATGGAATAAGTTCTATTTTTACAGCATCGCCCCATTCTGTAATATTCTCTGGTATATTATCTGCCATTGCCCACACAGGGTGCATTTTCCATTCAGGAATAATACGTGCGTTTAATTTCAAAACAACAGGTTCCTCTTCGCCCCATTTTTTAAAACAGTCTTTTTCCTTATTCCATATCATCTCTCCCTTGTGCGAAAAAGGATATTTTGAAATTTCATTTTTAGTAAGTTTTACTGAATCACCCATATGATCAATGTTACTGACAAGTGCAACGTTCCATGGCGACAATGGCTTGATCTCCCAATCAGCAGATCCGAGAAAATTATATTTCAACTGCTTATATTCTTCCTCTATTCTCAAAGCAAAATAAAGGAGCCCATATTTTACTGCAACTGAATTTTCAGTTATTCTCTCTGTATAAACGCAGAAAGGTAATTCAATCTCTATTATATCCCCATCATCCCATTGTCTTTCTACACAGACGATTGTACCAGGTTCTCCTTTGTATTTTTTGCCTCCAACACTAATCCATGCTTTCCTCGCAATGTGAACTTTCATGGAAGGGATTCGGAAATATAACGGAAATTCTGATTTTTCCGGAAGATTCACCTCTATCCTGATTTTACCATTAAACGGATATTCAGATTTTACATGTAATTTTACTTCTACATTTTCATTAACTTTTCCTTCAACTACACAGGGACAATATGACATGGCAATAAGCCCTCCGTCGTTTGTACCCATCCACATATGCTCTACAAACCTTGGCCATGCGTGATGCATATTCCCCAGGCAACATGGATAGTGGGGCTCAAGCCCGAATATATTTGCATAATCAGAATTGTCAAAGCGCCGCTGGCCTACATTTACCAATACCTGATTTGTCTGCTGGTCATATTGATGTGCCCAAAAATCGCCGGTACACATACCCGGAAATGCATTAAATGCCAAGCTTTCAAGGTTATCTGCATACTTGGGGTCTCCAAAAATTTCAAATAATTTTTCTAAGGAGTACATCATTTCAACAATATGGCATAATTCTGACCCATGTGTCGGATTTTTTCCATCTCTGCCTGGCAAATGCTCATGAGCAGCAAATCTTCCTCCTATTTGTCCATACTTGCTATGCAGCATTTCCAGTACTTTATCTACTGCAGCTTTACATTCAGGTGATTCTGTCAACATATAGATATATGCAGGGTATTTGAGTGCATGCGAAATATTATAACCATGCCTGTTTGCAACTTCCCCTTCTTTGAAAGCCTTTAGCCATTGACCCTCTTTTTCAATTTGATTATATATTTTTTCTGTTATCTCAAGTATTGATGGATCATTTGTAATGTTATACAACCATACCCCGGCAAGTATATCTTCCTGGTCAAGTGAATTATTGAACCATCCCATTCTAATGTTGTCTTTGTCATGATAGTTTTTAAGAAATTTTTTGTAGTAATTTTCGATAAAATCAACTATTCTTTCATCTCCTGAAGCCTCATAATAGGAAATAAGCATTCTGAGCGCCTTGCTGCGTCCCAGATGTGCCCCTTGTAAGTATCTACCTTCATTAATTTTCTCTGGTCCAAAATTTCCATCTTCTCTCATACTCGATAAAATATATTCAACATAGCTTTTAAGTTTTTCTTTTAAGCTTTCATCATCAAGTGTATATGCTAAACATGCAAGCCCATTCAGGAAATCAGGTCCTATAAATGATTTGCCGGTTACCATGCACTTGTTATTTCCATTTTCTCCCTTCCACCAGCTATTATACAACCAGTATTCATCAAGATTACCGGTAAGGCCTTCCTTCTGTGCAATCAGCTGATTCTTAAGCCATCCTTTTGCCTTGATTGCTCCTAGAGGCAATTTTTTATAAGACGCTTCGCCTAATTGATTCTTTTCCCTAGAGCTAAAACCCATAGTCTTTTCCACCTTTCTTGGCACAACATTCCTAATATCTGAATAGTCTTTTTCACTTGCTACAAATATGCCGCCACATAATATTTTTGCTTATTGTTTGACATAGTCTGTTCTCCTTGCTGTAACCCAATCCCCCTGATTAGTCCCTCCACATCTTTTTCGGTAAATCTCTTTACTATCCACAAGTTGCAAGTACTTTTTTATCTGCGATTAATCTTAACACTCCTGGTATATTATTAATTGTCACAAATATATATATTTGTCAATTCACTTTTATTATTGTAACATAATATGAGTTTGGAGGAATACCTTTATCAATATCCTATCTTTTTATTATCCAAAAGTTGTTTTTTCATCCATTCATTTTTTACCATACCATCGTCATTTGATTTCAGTATCAAGTAGAGTT
>CAZANH010000288.1:0-10693 GCA_964486515.1 uncultured Eubacteriales bacterium | reverse complement strand
TCAAGTATGTTGTCAAAATAGATTACATCTATATCCAAAAAATCCCCGGTCTTATGGAGATATTTTAATTTACCTGCAGGTACTCTGCCATTTGGGAGGTCAGACCATTTAAGAACTGAGGCATCACTTTCACGACCATAAACGTTGTAAATCATGTTAAAAATAACAATATTGTCTGTAACATAAGAGTTATCTAACATTCTTTCTTCTTTTTTAATTTCATATGATTTTGAAGCAGGGATGTCGACCGAAGAAAGGCTTACTGTATTGTATTCCTCCCCTGCTGCTGTAACTGTATATTTGGCAATCAGCCCCTTATAACCTGTGAAGTCTGTTTCAGTTAAATAAATTTTCCTGGTTCCATCGGTATGAAGTAAACTGACATAATATGATTTACTGCCGTAATCTTCACTCTGTATGCTTGTTTCACTGTAGGCATCCAGTACAAGTACATAATCACTGTTTTCCCCTGTTCCGCTTAATATTATATCTATGGCTTTTCCATTATTACCGAGAAGCAGCATAACAGTTTCTCCTGTTTCAATAATTCCGGAGCTGTTTATTTTTTGAACAGGAAAATTTTCATCCAATTCGTAGACAGTTCCATCTATCTTTATTGATTCGGGAGAAATCTTGTTGGGAATAATTGCAGTTATGTCTCCGCTGATATTATTGCCGTAAACAAGCACATACCCATATTCCTTGAGGATATCCGTCACTTCATAAACAACATCATTTATTTCTATCTGAGAAGCTGATATTATTTTACCTTCTCTTTCAATGATCTTATTTCCATATTTGAGTTCCAGCATGGAACCGGTAGCGCCCTGGGTTATAATTTCAGGTAACGAGTAGACAGGGTCAAAGACCGCTCCGTAGATAATATCTCCACTATATTTTGCCAGAACAACCGATGAACTGTTTTGCAGGTATGAA
Source organism: uncultured Eubacteriales bacterium (assembly GCA_964486515.1). Classification (GTDB taxonomy): domain Bacteria; phylum Bacillota; class Clostridia; order Acetivibrionales; family CAZANH01; genus CAZANH01. The sequence goes on along the minus strand of CAZANH010000288.1, from coordinate 9,757 downwards.
ACAGCTTTATCAGGGCTAATTGCGTCATTTTTATAATAATAAGTAACACCTGTTGGTAAGATTGTATTACCTCCACCATTCTTATTAATAATTCCGGATGAAACACTTTCAACTGATATATTGTTGTATTCCATAACCATTGGTGCAATCCGTGAAATTATACCATCGTTAATAACAGCGATATAAATCTTTCCTAATTCGGGCATTTCCATATCATTACCGGTGTAATATATTCCCTTATCAGTAACTATGCGGTTTGATGAAGAAGCCGGAGCAATAACAAAGTTTTCAAGTATGACAATACTATGATAAGTGCCTGTTGTATCACAAAACATAATATCCTTGCCGTATATTTTTGTCTGCAGCATTCTGTGGAGCATAACTGCCAGAATATTTCTGCTTACAGGTGCTGTAGGGGAACAGGTAATGCCGTCAAGTATACCCTCGTTTTTAAGAAGCGTGAAATATTTATTTGGCCAAGTGCCTGTGAGGTTTGCATCCGAATACCCAAGAAGCTGACCAATTACAATAGAAACCTGGGAGAAAGTAACGTTTTTTTCAGGATGAAAAAGGCCGTCGGTTTCACATGTCATGAATCCTAAAGCTGATACGGCACCAATATATCCATTTGACCAATGATTTATTGAAACATCTGAAAAGTGATGTGCATTGGCGTATTTGGAATATAATTCCTCATTCCCGCTCACTGAAAGTATTACCTTTGCAAATTCCTCTCGTGTTATTAGCCCTTCCCCGTTTAGATTGCCTAAACCGTCCCCGGTAAAAATACCAAGACCGTAAAGGTAATTCATGTAAATTTCAAATCCGCTTTCCTGGCTGTTAATTTGGGATTCAGCCGTGTTAACTGTTGTAAATGAAATAAAAATCGAAACCGTAAGAATTAAAACAAAAAATATTTTGAAAAGTTTTTTCATCTTAATATTACCTCCTATTCGTGTCTGAGTGCTGTTATAGGGTCCAGTCGGGAAGCCTTGTTTGCCGGAAACATCCCGAAAACGACACCTACAGCTAGCGATATAAAGAAAGAAACCAACATCCAGAATGGAGAATATACGGAAGGTACTATACCCATTCTGCCTATCATCAATGTAGCTCCAGAACCTAGCATTAGGCCGATTATTCCCCCAATACCGGTAATTATCAACGCTTCAATTAAAAACTGGGTGAGTATGTTCCTTCTTTTTGCGCCAATGGCTTTGCGTATACCTATTTCTCTGGTGCGTTCAGTAACGGAAACAAGCATTATATTCATAATGCCTATTCCTCCAACAATAAGTGATATTGCGGCAATACCTCCAAGTACAGTCATAAGGGTGCCGGTTACAGAGTCTAAAGTCTCAAGCATCTGTGCTGAATTCATAACTCTGAACATATCTTCACTGCCGTATATTTCCAATAAAAACTCTTTTATTCTGTCCATTGCCGGAATTACTGATTCTGAAGAAACAGCGTTAAAGCTGTAATTACGTATGATAGAATTTTTCATGAGCCGTTGTGCCGTGGTTATTGGAACGATTATTTTGTCATCCTTGGTTCCTTCCATACTATCCGCCAATTCCTGGAGGATTCCGACAACAGTAAATATCTGTTTTCCCATATTGATTTTCTGTCCGATCGGATTTGCTTCACCAAATAATTCTTTACTGATATATGTTCCGATTACAGCTACTTTCTGTCGATAATCGTTATCTATATCCATAATATACCTTCCGTACTGAACATACTGTTTCTGTATTGACGCATAATCGTATGTAGTTCCAAAAACATTGGTATCAACAGTTTCGCGGCCTGCTTTTACAGTGATGTTAGCAGATATGTATGGTGCTACGGCATTAATTACCCCGGCATTGCTTTCAGTAAAAGTTTGAATATCTTCCCATGTAACATCCCTGTTTGTATTTCTTCCTGTAATCGTAACCTGAATTAATTCGGTTCCAAGTTGTGAAATCCTTTCCGTTATCTGTTTTGTACTCCCCTGGGCAAAAGCGACAGCGGCAATAACTGAAGCAACACCAATTATTACTCCCAGCATTGTGAGAAATGAACGGATTTTATTGGAGAGTATGCTCTTTATAGCCATTCTGTAGGCCTGAAATATTTCCATTCTCATACAACCCCCCTGTCGTCGACAATATGCCCGTCCAGTAAATGTATAATACGGTTTGCTTTGTTTGCAATTTTCTCATCATGTGTGATAAGTATAACTGTGTTCCCCTCAGTATGTAGTTTTTTAAAAAGCTGAAGGATTTCCTGACCTGAATGTGAATCAAGATTCCCTGTTGGCTCATCAGCCATGATTATGGAAGGATTAGTGACCAGAGCTCTTGCAATAGCAGCTCTCTGCTGCTGTCCGCCTGAAAGCTCTGCAGGAAGATGCGTAACCCTGTCACCGAGCCCCACATTCTCCAGAGACTCTCTTGCGAGCCTGTGACGCAACTTTCTTGGAAAACTGCCATATATCAATGGCAGTTCTACATTTTCAAGTGCGGTTAGCTTTGAAACAAGATTAAAACCCTGAAATATGAAGCCGATTTTTTTATTCCTTATTTCTGCCAGCCTGTTGTCATTGAGTTTATTAACCTTTATATTTTCAAGGCGGTATATTCCTGATGTAGGAGTATCAAGACACCCAATAAGATTCATTAAAGTAGATTTTCCTGAACCTGAAGGTCCGACGATAGCTACAAAATCACCACGAGGTATATGGACGGATACATTGTCAAGAGCCTTTACAACCATATTTCCCATAATATAATGTTTTGTAAGATTTTCAGTTTTAATCATTTCTGTTTAACAGCTCCTTCTGTTCTGTTAAAACTACCCATGCCGCCCATACCACCGCCCGGCAAGAAACCTTTATCAGGTGCTTGCTGCGTATCGTTTTCGTCAGATAAAATTTGCTCTGGGAGTACTACAATTTCTCCTTCAATGAGGCCATCAATTATTTCAGCGTATGTTTCATTATGACCGCCTATGGTTACTCTGACAGGTATGGCACCTTCGTAATAAGTATTTGACTGTGCTAATCGGGATAGCATGGAACCCGTTCTATTTTGAGTTAATGCTTCTGAAGATTGAGAGTCATTGGAATCTTTTTCGGGAGTTAATTCCTTTATTTTTTCCTGACGTTCTTCGGGAGTCATATTTTTTAGTGCTTCTCTATCCTCGGGAGATATATTCTGTAAGCCTCCTCTGAGGCCAGAGCCTTTTTTTGTGGAATTATCCTGTGGCAAATCGTTATCCTGATTATTCCAAGGAAGTTCTGACACACCTTCGCGTTTAACCCAGACAAAATAATCACCTGATTGTTTCTGTAAAGCTTCAAGAGGAACAAGCAAAGTATTTTCCTTGTTTATTATCTGAATACTTGCATCTACGTTCATGCCGATTTTAAAATCTTTCCTCCCCGGAACGGATATGGTCACGGGAAAACTTGTTACTCCGTTGTTTGTTTTCCCTTCTACAGCGATAGAAGATACTTCTCCGAACATTGGGCTTGTAAGGGTATCTTCCAGAGCTTCAACGGTTATGGATGTGGTTTGGCCTGGTTTTATCCCGGTTATATCAAGTTCATCAACATCTATGTCAAAAAGCATTTCTCCAGTATCAACAATTTCGGCCAGAACTGCTCCGTTTTTGAGAATATCACCGGGAGACAGTTCGGTAACCGATACCAGTATACCGTCAAAAGGAGCAGTAACAGTATACTTTTCCAGCTCATCATACGCAAGTTCAAGGGAAGCTTTTGCGTCTTCGAGTTCAAGCATGGATTTTTCAATTGAAACAGGAAGCTCATCATTTGTAATCTCAATAAGTATTGACCCTTTTTGTACGGACTGATTATCATAGACTGAAACGACTTCAGCGGTACCCGATACTTCGGAACGTAACGTCTTTTTGCAATACCAATCAAGTATGCCAGGACTGCTGTTAAATAATGTACCTGAAGCAGTTGATATTTCCACATATACTTTTAATCCAGGAATTAACGCCCCGGGATTTTCTACAACAGCAATTGCATCAACCCCTGTTCCGTTTTTATATACTGTCTCAATTTTTGCGGTTAAAGATGAAAGGTAATCAGGAATATGCAGCAAAACCTCACTAATATTATTAAATTGCGATATGTAAGAATTTTCAAAGCTAACAAGTGTTTTAAGGCGTGTATCGTCAACAATGGTCAGCAGTTCATTTCCATTATTTATATTATCCCCATCTAAAATTTTTAAATTGCTTATCCTTCCGCTGAAAGGTGCTCTTATAACCAAAGATTCCAACTGTTCCAGCTGGCTGTTATAGGAAAGTTCCTTTTGTTTTAGTGCATTTTCCTGTTTTTTTAATGCAATGTCAGCATTTGAACTGTCCAATGTCAACAGGGCTTCTCCTGTTTTAACTTCCTTGCCTTCGAAAATAAATGATTCAATAACAGTCCCAGAAACCTGTGTTTGTATTTTGTTTCTGAGGACAGGGCGTACAGTGCCCGATCCTGATATATTAACTGTCAGCGTTCCTCTCTGAACTGTGGCGGTTCGCTGATTTATAGAATTTGGGTTTTTTGCAGAAGCGTTTCCTGATATTACTTTCCATGAAACAAATATAATAGTAATTAAAAATATGGGAATCAGAATTTTCCAGATTATATTCAACCTCCGAAAATAGTTACCAATATTCCGAAATACCTCCATTTTTCTACACCCTCTTATTAGTATAAATTCATAAAATATATGTTAAATCAAGTCTACAGGGAATTTGTGTCAAATGTGTGACATAAATTTTAATTTTCAATTAACAATAGATAAAATAAATTCTCCAATATGATTCTATCGGGTAGTTACTATTCACAGCTCCCTCTTAGACGGTTTTCCAGCCTGTTTAATATATAAAAACCCTTTTCGTTCAAGCTGTTTTTTCTATTGTAATACATAGGCGTTCCGTCCATCTGTCTGAATATACCTCCTGCCTCTTCGACAATACATTGCATTGCAGCAGTATCCCATTCCATTGTATGGCCAAAGCGGTAATATATTTCAGCATCTCCTTTTGCAATCAGGCAGCCTTTTATTGAACTGCCGGCAGTAACCATATTTTTTATGTTATTACGTTTTATGAGACTGTTAAGTTTATCTGAACTGTGTGAACGGCTTACTGCAATAGTAATATTGCTTGTCTTATCCGATACGTTAATTTTCCTGGTATTGTTGTCAGATTGCATAAATGCCCCATTACCAGAGGATGCAAAAAACAATTGTTCTGAAGCGGGTATGTAAATAACTCCGCATACAGGCTGATGTTTAAATGATAAAGCAATATTTACAGTAAACTCATTATTTTTTTTGATAAATTCCTTTGTTCCATCGAGGGGATCAACTATAAAACAATAATCATTATTGAGACGTGTTCTGTCATCACTGGTTTCCTCCGAAAGTACGGAATAACCTGGGAAATGTTGTTTTAAGCCGTTTGTAATTATATAATCGGATATTTTATCAGCCTCAGTAACAGGTGTCATATCATCTTTATACTCAACTGTAAAATACTTACCATATATTTTCATGATTGCTTTTCCTGCTTTGACAGAAAGTAGTTTGCATATTTCAAGTTCATTTTTATAATTCATATAATAACTGTTCCTTTCGTAAAAATTTATATTCAATTAAAGCATTGATTTTACATACTCTCCTGCACATTCATAATAATCTTTCATAATATTGTTGAAAGCTTCTGCGTCGGCAAAAAATGGTAAAGTACCAAGCCTTCTTATGTATGGCATAGAAACTTGAGGTGGAGAAAACGAAAATTGCATATTATCTATGTCATCTGAAAGGTTTTTAAAGTCTTTTATTTTTTGCCTCATTTCTTCAATTGAATCAGGGAATTCAGCACTTTTGTGTTTATTTGCATAATTACCTCTCATATTATCATTAAGCCTCATTTTTTTAAGTGAAGACATTAAAACTTCTTTGCTCATTCCACGCAGTTTGAATATTATAAAAGGGTTACGGTCAAATTCTTTACCTAATATATAATATACTGCTGCAACATGCTTGCAGGGATTTGCAAAGTCGGGACATGAACATTCTGTAATAAGATCTGTGGAAGAATCAGGAAAAAGAGATACACCGGCTGCATTAAATGCTTCTTCAATATTTTCGGGCATTTCACCGGAAAGAAGCCGTGCTGAAAAAATTGCTTTTTTGGCCATTTCCTTTATTACATTTTGCCATTCCTCTTTTTTTAAAACATTGACCTGTATTGTTACATTATAAGGGCGTACTCTTGTACCCTGTACTTTTGCTATAACCAGTCCGGGTGATATGGAAAATTCAAGTACATGGCCTGTCCGTGCATAAGAAATACCCCTTTGCAGACGGTTTTTCCAACCAAAGTCCTTAAGTGCCAGATTCCATTTTTTTGCCCACCAGTTGTTACAGAATTCATTATTTTTCCTATGCATTATTCTTAAAATTCCTCCTTTTCTTCATATGCGGAATTTACATAATTGAGGCTGAATAATTCTTTCAACTGGCTGTTTGACATTTCTGTAAGCCAGTTTTCACCTGTTCCAATAATATTTTTAGCCAGGTCTTTTTTTTCCTCAAGCATATCGTCAATTTTTTCCTCAAGAGTTCCCGGGCAAACGAATTTGTGTACCTGTACGTTTTTTTTCTGCCCAATTCTAAAAGCTCTGTCAGTAGCTTGATTTTCAACTGCGGGATTCCACCATCTGTCATAATGTATGACATGATTTGCGTTTGTTAGGTTAAGCCCGACACCTCCGGCTTTTAAAGATAATATAAATATGGAGGATGTACTCTTTTCAGACTGAAATCCTTTTATCATATTCTCACGTGTTTTTCTTCCTATCCCACCATGCAGAAACAAAACATTAATTCTAAAACGTTTTATAAGAGAAGTTCTCAGCAATTCTCCCATTTTAACAAACTGCGTAAATATAAGTACACTGTCTCCTTCTGATAAAATTTCTTCAAGAATTTCATGCAAACGTTCAAGCTTTCCCGAACGCCCTTCAATTTTGTTGCTATCTTTGAGAAAAAGCGCGGGATGGTTTACTATCTGCTTAAATCTTGAAAGAGCGGAAAGTATCATGCCCCTTCGATTAATACCGTTTAGTTCCTGGATTTTTTTAAGCATATCTTGTACAACAGCCTCATAAAGTGTTGCTTGTTCCTTAGTAAGGGAACAATATACGCGGGTTTCGATTTTTTCGGGTAAATCGTTTATAACCAATGGATCCGTTTTTAATCTTCTGAGAATAAAAGGTAATATGATTGATTTGAGTTTACTGCTTGATTCAATATCGTGTTCTTTTTCAATGGGAACGATGTATTCCTTACGAAAAGTTGAGGTACTGCCTAGATAACCTGGATTTAAAAAATCCATTATTGACCACAACTCAAGCAGCCTGTTTTCTAAAGGAGTACCTGTAAGTGCTATGGAGTAACCCCTTTTAAGGCGCTTTAAAGCTTGTGCCTGTTTTGATAAGGGATTTTTTATATTCTGAGCTTCATCAAGTATTATGCCGGACCATTCTATCTGATTAAAAGTATTATAATCTCTGTGCGCAAGAGCATAAGTACTTAAAACAATATCGTTTTTTAAAGCATTATTTAAAAATAATTTATTAAAATTTCTTTGGGGGCCATGATGAATCATTACTTTTAATGAAGGGCCAAACTTTTGTATTTCCTTGTTCCAGTTTCCCACAACCGAAGTTGGGCAAATAAGGAGTGCAGGATACTGATTATTATATTTCTTTTTATTATAAAGCATAAGTGCGATAAGCTGTATTGTTTTACCAAGCCCCATATCATCAGCAAGACACGCTCCTATATACCTTTCTCTTAAAAAAGCAAGCCAGGAATATCCTCTTATCTGATATGGTCTCAGAATACCAATAAATCCTTCAGGAGCAGGAAGTTCTTCCAGCTTTGCGTCACCTTTGAGTTTAGAAAATAAAGGTTTCAAATGACCTTCACAATCAATACTGTCAACTTTCATTCCTGGAATCATATTGTGTTGTCCAAGAGAGACCCTTAATATTTCGCCTAGAGTAGTTTGACTTTGTTTAAGCCGGTTTTGCCACAGCTTTGAAAGTTCCTGTATCTGTTGTTTGCTTAAACGAATCCATTGTCCCCTTATCTGAAGTAAAGGTATTTTTAAATTTGCAAGTTTTTCGAATTCGTTATCATTAAGTTCATTATTACCGAGTGCGATTTTCCAGTCGTAGTTTAAAAGCGTTTCCAGATTAAAAAAGTTTTTACTGTAAGTATCCATATTTTGTGATGACCTTACGCGAAGTTTTAAAGAAAGAAGTGATGGTTTACTCCACCATGCAGGAACTATTATTCCAAAACCTGCTTCTTCAAGAATAACAGCACTTTCCTGGAGAAACTGCCATGCCTCTTCTTCATTAATATTGACACCTGAGGGTGTTGCTTCGTATAAGCTTTTCAATATAGGTGGAAAAATACGGGATGCTGTACCAAGGTCTTCAAGAAGCCGTTCACGAGGATTATTAAAATTTTCTTTTAAAAATCTATAAGAGTTTCCTGAACGCGTCCATATGTCATAAGCACTTACAACAAGACTTGGTTCATTTACGGATTGTAGTAAATATTCAAGCTTCCAATTACTATCAAAATTTTCGGGAGAAGATATTTTAATACAAGTTTTAAATGAATTATAGGACGATTTATTTTTAAAAGGCCTAATCCATTTGTTATATCCAGTTGCAATGGATTTTATGATTCGTTTTCCACTGTGGGTTATATTGCCGGGTTGACTGTAAAGGGAATGAATATAAGTCTTTTCAATATTATTTTTATTATTTTCATGTTGGACTATTATGTTTTGATTATTTCTAAAAGAATCTCTTACTATTCCGTCACAAGCCCAGTCAAAAAATAATGTAAGTATTTCAGCTTCATTGGGAAATGTAATGCTATTAATATTTATGCCAGTTTCAAAACATGTTCTGATATACGGAGGCATTCCGTTACGTAATGTTTTAACCCTGACAATATCTTTATGCCTGTCAATGAGTATACTCCAAACAATATACAAAAGTTTCCCATTATTTGTTGCATTAATTTCAGTTTTTCTTAATCTCGGTATATATCTATGGGATATTATAAGTTCTGCAGCAAGCTTTGACGCTTGTATCCAGAAAAGAATGTCCTGTGCAAGTACAATATCAGGAAATATTTTTGTCTTATCAAGTATATTCAATAAAAGATTCATTGTTATTGAAGCATTGTATGAAACGCCTTTTATTTTATAAAAGGCTGGCTCACTTTTATTATGCAATGATGCTTTTGATAAGATAATTGCAGAACATTCCTCACCTTCTGGATGTAGAATGTCAAAAAGCCTGCCTGGTATTACCAGATATGGGTAATCTGACAATTCTTCTTGTCTGTTATTATTCAAATAAGGCAGATTGTCGGTATCTTCAGCCCAAAACACAAATTTACAGGGTTCTGATTTACTATATATTAAATTTGAATGAAGTATCATTTAAAGTTTCCTCATATTAATGTTTATCTATATAATTCTATTACGGTTTAATAATATATGTCAAGGTGGAATTTTTTTTACTTCAATCCTCTTTTTTAACCGTTACCATTCACAGCCCCCTCTTAGCTTGAAGAATATTTTCCTGAAATGAACGCTACAAGTTCAAGTGGCTGTAAGTTCAGCCTTACATGTCAAATCA
>CAZANH010000287.1:0-2791 GCA_964486515.1 uncultured Eubacteriales bacterium | reverse complement strand
AAGGAACAAAAATCGATTCTTTCTGCCTTTAACGCAACCGATGACATCTTAAAATCTGTCGAAACTTGTCTACGCTAATTTAATGCGGAATTCAGGTTAAATATAAAAAGTAAAAAAGTTGGTAACATAGAAACTATTGAAACAAAAAATAACGAAACATACTAAGAAAGGTATTTTTTTAACAAAAAATGAAACGTTTAACCATTAACTGAACATATATAAAATAACGTTTATATATGTAAGTATATAACTGCTGAACAGTGCTAAAAGGAGAGGTCAGCGAACTCACTTCGCTCGGGGATTCAGTGGGGGTTTCTACACTCCCCCACTGAATTATAAGGAGCTATTATTAATTGTGCCGAATTCAGCTCCCACTTCTATAAGTGGGAGCTGAATTCGGCACTTGGTTAAAAATTTTGCGGGAAAACTTTTAACAATATCTAAATACTATGGGGGAATTTAAAATTCTTTTGTATTGTTTCCTTTTCTTTGATAAATCACTGCTTTGTATAAAAAGCAGCGAAAATGCCTCCCAAAGTATAATATTTAAAGGAGGGAGGCATGTATTGTGGGGAAAAAAGAAATATAACATGTATCGTATTCCCCGTGGACTGCAGTATTGAAGTTGTGTATAATCTTGTATAAAGCGAAAGTTAAACTGAAACAGTGTCTGAAGTTAAGGGAGGAGAGATACTATGGAGTTTCTTAAAAGAAGATTGAATAAAGGGATAATGCAAAATATTCTGGATTCTTTTACCGACCTTACGGATATAAGGGTTGCCTATTTTGAAGATTCTACGGAATCCATCACCGGAAGAGAAAAAGATATATGTAAGTTTTGCTCCATTGCAAGAGAATTTCCTGTACTTTACAAAAGATGCATGGCATGTGACAGGAATGCATTGAAAACGGCACAAAACATTAAGGGTATCTATTTGTACAGATGCCACATGGGGCTTTGGGAAGCAGTTGTTCCAATTTATGTGCGAAAAATACAGGCCGGCTTTTTAATGCTCGGACAGGTGAAAGGTAACGACAAAACAAAAGAAAAGTGGGAAGAAACCAAAAAGGAACTAAAATTACTTGAGATACCGGATGACAAAGTAAAAGAACTTGACAGGGTATACAATAACATGAAACCTGTAAGCAAAAGGAAAATTAAAGCAGCTGCGGATATGCTTGACATGATGGCAAAGTATATTGTGGATGCTGATATTATCCATATATATGACATGGAAGCAGTAGAAAAGGCAAAGAAGTATATAAATGATAATTTTAATAAAAATGTGTCAACAAGTTTGCTTTCAAAAATAGTCGGTTTGAGTTCTTCATATCTCAGTTTTCTTTTCAAAAGAGAGACCGGGCTTACAATTACGGAATATATAATTGTTACAAGGTTAAACCACGCAAAAGATATGCTTATTACTACATCCATGTCCGTAAAGGAGATTGCGGAAAAGATTGGATATGACGACCAGAATTATTTAAGCAGGATTTTCAAAAGGCATGAAGGTATAAGACCCGTTAATTTCAGAAAGAAGAACAAAAAATAATGCTAATAATAATATTTCAGTCTATAGATTGCGGCCCCTTTATGCATTAAAATAGTATTATGAAGGGGGCGAGATAGTTATGACAAAACGTGAAAGGGTTAAAAGAGCGGTAAATCACAATGAAACGGATTTTGTGCCTTATAATGTGGACTTTACCAAACAGGAATATGACAAGGTGGCAGACTATCTGAAAGATTCAAGGTTTGCCGAAAAAATCGGAAACCATATAGCAAGTGCATACTACGACGGCTATTTATCCGAAATGTCTCCGGGGTCGGGATATTTTAAGGATGATTTCGGCGTTGTATGGAACAGGAACGGAGCTGACAAGGATATAGGTGTAATTGACAATATTCAAATTAAAGAGCCTGATATCAGTCAGTATACATTTCCCGAACTTGATGAAACAAAACTTCGGGCTGATTATGAGAATCTTGTAAACAACAGTGGTGATAAATTCAGATTCGGCTCTATAGGTTTTTCCATGTTTGAAAGAGCCTGGACACTCAGGGGAATGGAAAACCTTCTTGTGGACATGGTGGTGAACCCTGGCTTTGTGGTGGAGCTTCTCGAAAGTATAATGAATTACAATCTTAAAATAATTGATATAGCACTTGAATACGATATAGATGGGTTTCATTTTGGTGATGACTGGGGACAGCAAAAAGGTCTTATTATGGGGCCGGAGTACTGGAAAAGGTTTATAAAGCCGAAAGTTGCAAAAATGTATAAAAAGGTTAAATCGGCGGGCAAAATCGTATCCCAGCATTCATGCGGCGATATAGAACAGATTTTTCCCGACCTTGTTGAAATGGGACTCGATGTATACCAGACTTTCCAGCCTGAGATATACGATATTGAAAAGGTAAAGGAAGAGTTCGGGAATGATCTTGCATTCTGGGGAGGAATAAGTACTCAAAGGCTACTACCCTATGCAGATGTTAAAAAGGTAAAAGATGTTACGAAAAGAACAATTGAAATAATGGGAAAAGGTGGGGGGTATATTGCTGCTCCAACCCATGCAATACCCGGTGATGTCCCGCCGGAAAACGTGGTGGCTATGATTGGAGTATTCAAGAATCAGGATAGTTTGTGAAAATAAAGCTTTTATAAACAGGAGAAGGGTTTAGATATTAGATTTAGATAGGAAGTTGCTTTTTCAAAGCTCATCTGTTGTTTAGATATAATTAAACATATATACCATATGCAGGTAATTTTATAGTATGTTTTGGATACAA
>CAZANH010000286.1:0-3050 GCA_964486515.1 uncultured Eubacteriales bacterium | reverse complement strand
GCAGCAGGCTTTTATCAGTCAATAATAGGGTTTTGTTTGGTTTTGACTACAAATCTGGTTGTTAAAAAAATTAATTCGGAAAATGCATTGTTTTAGATAAGGGGCATAAATTATGAAAAATATGGTAAATAAAAAAATATTTTCAATAGACCGGATGATTATTGGACTAATATTGCTAGTACTATCTTTTTTATGCATAATACCCATAGTTGCGATTTTGTCAATTTCCCTTTCAAATGAAATTGATATAGTAAGAAGGGGATACAGTCTGTTGCCAAGGGAAGTGGATTTAATGGCATACAGGTTTATCTTCAAAAATCCTGCACAGATAATCAGGGCATATGCCGTAACCATTTTTGTAACCGGGTTTGGTACTTTATCAAGCCTTCTTGTAATGTCATTGATTGCGTATCCCCTTTCAAGACAGGATTTCGCCTATAGAAATAAGCTTTCATTCTTTGTTTTTTTCACACTGATATTCAATGGAGGCCTTGTACCTTTGTACATGGTAGTTACACAGGTTTTGCACATACAGGATACATTATGGGCAATGATACTTCCCATTCTTGCTAGTCCGTGGAATATATTGCTCTTGAGAACATTTTTCAAGCAGCTTCCCCTGTCCATAATAGAATCTGCGAAAATAGACGGTTCATCCGAAATCAGGACATTTTTTGTAATAGCACTGCCTCTTACAAAGGCAGGTCTGGCAACCATAGGGACTTTTGTGTCATTAATGTATTGGAATGACTGGTGGATGCCGCTGTTATTCATACACAATAACAAGTTATCCAATCTTCAGTATATGCTTTACAGGATAATGTCAAGCATAAGTGCTTTGACACAAAACATAGAAAACTTACCCATGGGAGTTGATATAAAGAATCTGCCCAATGAATCGGCAAGGATGGCCATGTGCGTACTTGCAATGGGGCCTATGCTGTTTGTGTTTCCGTTTTTCCAGAAGCATTTTATAAGGGGGATAACCATTGGTTCTATCAAAGGGTAAAGTATTAATTTTCTGCTTAATAGTGGAGTAATGCTCCACATTAAGATATAATAATTAATTAAGGAGGATTTGATATGATCAAATTCAAAAAAGTATTGTGTTTAATTGTAGTTTTATCACTGGTATTGAGCCTTGGACTTGCAGGCTGTTCCAAGGACAGTGATGATGAGGGAACGACAACTCAAGGGACCACACCAAAGAATACCACAAAACAGGATGAAAGCAAAAAAGAAACTGAAGAAGAGCTTAAGCCGGTTGAGCTCATCTGGCATTTCCCTTTTGGACAGGCGCAGCCTGACCAGGACAAGGTATTTGCCGAGGTCAACAAGATAGTAAAGGAAGAAATCAATGCAACTGTCAAGTTCAATCAAATGGACTTTGGTGTCTTCCAGGAAAGAATACCCGTGCTTATAGCTTCGGGGGAACCTGCCGACCTGATATGGACTGCAAGCTGGGCGAACGACTATCTTCAAAACGTAGCGAAGTCCGCTTTCCTGCCCCTTGATGAGTTGCTAGAAAAATATGGGCATAGCCTCTTGCAGGATATTCCAAAACCCATATGGGATGCAACAAGAGTAAAGGGTAAAATTTATACTATTCCGAATTATCAGATATCAGCAAAGACAGAACCCTTGATGTTTAAGAAAGACTTAGTTGAAAAATATAATTTTGATATCAATTCGGTAAAGGAATTGGAAGATTTAAGTCCATTCTTAAAAGATGTCAAGGAAAATGAAGATGGTATATATCCTATAGAGCATAAAGGTGCTTTGTGGAAATGCACAATGCTTCATAGGGGTTTTGAAGCAATAGTAAATGAGCAACCAGGAGTTGTAAGATATGACGATAGTGAAGTAAAAGTTATAAATCAGTTTAAAACAGATGAATTTAAGAATTATTGCGAGTTAATGTCGGAATGGTACGAAAAAGGTTATATACGAAAAGATGCAGTTTCTGTTACTGATACTGAACCAGAAAGAAAGGCAGGTAAATATGCTATAATAATTGGTGGTACTGTAGCTTATCCCGGGAAAAATGAGGCAGATTTGGGAAATAAGTATGGATACAAATTAAAAGAGTTAATATTTAGCGATACTGTATTTCAAACCGGTTCCATAACTGCTACAATGACTGCGGTAAGTCAATCAAGTAAAAATCCGGAAAGAGCAGTTATGCTTATGAATCTTTTAAACAACAATGAAAAGGCTACCAACTTAATAGCATATGGAATTGAAGGGGAACATTATAATAAATTGGATGATGGAAGAATAGAACTGGTAAAGGAAAGTGGTTTTAATCATGGCTGGAAATGGGCACTAGTAAATAGTTTCAAGACATATGTGATGGCTCCGGCACTTGCAGATGAAAATGATAGAATACTTGCTATGCACGAAAAAGCAAAGCCGTCTCCATTGATTGGGTTTGCTTTTGATGCAGAAACGGTCAAAACTGAGTTGGCACAGTGTAAATCAGTTATTGATGAATATTTTAAAGGGCTCTCTTGTGGTATAGTAGATACAGATAAATACTTGCCTGAATTCTTAGACAAGCTTGAGAAGGCAGGAGCGTCCAAGTTGATTTCTGAAATGCAGAAGCAGGTGGACGAGTTCTTGAAAAATAAGTAAATTGTAAAATAGTAATTTAAAATTGTTTGAGATAGAGTATCTTTCGAAAGATACTTTATCTCAACATATAATAATTAAAGAAAAGTTACACAAGAAATATTGAGGAAAAAATATTTAATAACTTGGATAAGAGTTTTTTTATTGATACTAAAAATTTGAAGAAAGGTTCAAATGTTAAACTTAAGAAGTAAAAGTATAATTACATGTATTGTAATTGCAGCGATAGCTGTTTTGCTTAATGTTGTGGGAATACCTGGGGGCGGTGTAAAAAAGGTTAATGCAGCGATGTATGAATTTTATGTAGCTGCTGATGGAGATGATTCTACAGGTGACGGGTCATTAAGCAGTCCATGGGCAACAATAACTAAAGCAAGAGATTATATTGAGAGCAACGGTTTAAACGACAATATGACAGG
>CAZANH010000285.1:0-8635 GCA_964486515.1 uncultured Eubacteriales bacterium | reverse complement strand
CATAGCGTAAGGTTCTTAGAGGCTGTTTGTGAAGCAAATATAAGGTCAAATCATTGTTTGAGTTGAATGCTTTTCCGTTATATTTTTAAGCATTCAGCGAGTTTGATTTGACAAGTAAGGCTGAACTTATAGTCACTTGAACTTGTAGCGTTCATTTCAGGAAAATATTCTTTGAGCTAAGAGGGGGTTGTGAATAGTTACCGGTAAACACTGTCTGTTGAAACTTAAAATTATTTATGGTTGACTTGTTACCTGGTGATATATATAATCTTATATAAAAGTTAATGTTAGAAACAAGCATATGGTATGGATTAAAAGCAGGTATGCAGATGGAGTTGGTCGAAATGGCATTGTTTAAAAAAGCATTTATAGGTGGAGTAGACGTTCCTCACAGGAAAAATACAGCTGATTGTGAGACTGTTGTTATGGATTTGCCTGAAAAGGTTGTTATACCAATGCATCAGCATGTAGGTGCGCCATGTATCCCTACTGTAAAAAAGGGAGACAGAGTTAAGGTGGGGCAGGTAATAGGAAATTCGGAAAAATATGTTTCTGCACCGATACATTCCAGTGTATCGGGTGTGGTAGAAGATATAGGGCAGATACTTTATCAGGGGGGTTCATCAGTTACTACTGTCCGGATAAAGCCTGACGGAAAGCAGGAAACAGACCCGAATATTAAACCGCCATCATATGAAACAAGGGAAGAGTTTCTAAAAGCTGTACGTGAGTCAGGCCTTGTGGGGCTTGGAGGTGCTGGTTTTCCTACACATGTGAAATTATCGCCTCCTCCGGGAAAGGATATTGATACCTTGATTGTTAATGGTGCGGAGTGTGAGCCGTATATCACATCTGACTACAGAGAAGCCATAGAAAACTCACAGAATATTATATCCGGTATAAATATCCTTATGGACATATTGGATATTGAAAATATAATTATAGGTATAGAAGACAATAAACCTGAGGCAATAAGGATATTGACTGAAATGACTTATAAAAACAACGGGATCAATGTTGTAAGCCTTAAGTCAAGATATCCTCAGGGAGCTGAAAAAATGCTCATTTACTCGTTAACGGGAAGAAAAGTGCCGCCTGGTAAATTACCATTGGATGTCGGTGTTATTGTTATGAATATAAACAGTGTTTCCTTTGTCTCGGAATATGTAAAAACAGGTATGCCTCTCATCAGTAAAAGGCTTACGGTAGATGGTGATACTGTGGTAAAGCCTTCAAATGTTAAAGTGTTGGTAGGTACGTCACTAAAAGATGTGTTTGAATTCTGCGGCGGATTTAAAGATGAACCCGGAAAGGTTTTAATGGGCGGCCCTATGATGGGTATAAGCCAGTATTCTCTTGATTCTCCGGTATTAAAATATACAAATGCACTGCTGGCATATAAAAAAGAGGCAGTAAAACTTGCTCCTGAATTACCATGCATAAGATGTGGAAGGTGTGTGGAGGCCTGTCCAATGAATTTGCTTCCTTTGTTTATAAATTTGAATTCAACAACGGACAATATAGAGGAGCTTGAGAAATACCATGTAAATGACTGTATTGAGTGTGGAAGCTGTTCTTATGTATGTCCCTCAAAGAGACATCTTGTACAGTCTATAAGACTTGCAAAGGCCAATTACAGGAAACTTTCGGCAAAAGGGGGAAAATGATATGCAAAATAATTTAATAGTAACTTCATCTCCTCATATAAAAGATGATATTACTACACGTGGCATAATGCTTGATGTTATTATAGCCTTGCTGCCTGCTGTGGCCGCAGGAGTGTATTTCTTTAAGGCAAGAGCACTGCTCGTTGTTTTGGTAACTGTTTTTACCTGTGTTGCCTCGGAATATATAATCAGATTGATAATGAAAAAAGAACAGAGCATAGGAGATTTAAGTGCTGTAGTAACAGGTATTTTACTTGCACTCAACCTGCCTCCTTCAGTTCCCATCCCGATTGCTGTTGTTGGAGGGATTATTGCGATTGTCATTGTCAAGCAGTTATTTGGAGGGCTTGGGCATAATTTTATGAATCCGGTGCTTGGGGCAAGGGTTATACTGGTTTTATCATGGACAGGCCATATGACAGGCTGGATAGCACCTGGACCGGACGCGATTTCAACAGCAACACCGCTTGGCATGTTAAAGGAAGGAATAGTTCCAGCGAATGAATTACCCGGTTATATGGAGCTTTTTATCGGAAATATAGGCGGCTGTATTGGCGAAACCTCTGCGCTGGCATTATTGATTGGTGCTTTATATCTTATCATTAAAAGAGTTATTACACTTGAAATACCGCTTACCTTTATAGGAAGCCTGGCACTGATTACCTGGATTTTTGGAGGAATCGATGTTTTTAGCGGCGATGTATTATACCATATTCTTTCAGGTGGATTGATTATTGGTGCATTTTTTATGGCAACAGACTATTCAACATCACCGGTGACTTTTAAGGGAAGATTGATAATGGGAGTGGGATGTGGTATTCTAACAGCGGTCATAAGAGTATTTGGCAACTACCCTGAGGGTGTGTCCTTTGCGATAATAATTATGAATATAACAGTACCTTTGATAGACAGATATACGGTACCAAAGAGTTTCGGAGGTGAGAAGGCAATTGGGTAAAATAATAAAACCTGCTGCAGTACTTTTTATAATATGTACAATTGTAGCCTTTGCACTTGCTTTTACGAATTCTGTTACAAGAGAAATAATTGAAGAAAGAATTGCCGAGTCTGAGAAAAACTCAAGAAGATCAGTACTTCCAGATGCGGAAAGTTTTAATAAAATAGAAAATATGGATGATATGATTACTGATGAGCCTCATCTTAAAACCATAAATGCAGTATATGAAGGTGTCAGAAACGGAAACAGGACAGGATATGTATTTGATGTGAAAGAAAAGGGTTATGGCGGAGATATGAATTTAATGGTTGGTATTGACAGCAAGGGAGTTATTACGGGTGTGGAAATAGGAAATAACAATGAAACGCCGGGGCTTGGGTCAAAAGCAAGTGATGAAGACTTCAAATCACAGTTTACAGGAATAGCTCCAAAAAATAAATTCAGGGTTGTAAAAGAGGATAAAAGTGAACCCGAAGAAATTGAAGCCATTACAGGAGCGACTATAACTTCCAGGGCTGTTACGAGAGGAGTACAGGCTGCATATGATATGTGGGTGGAACTTGGTGAAAGGAAGGGGATAAAATAAATGAAGGGTTTGAAAGTATTTACAAATGGAATAGTTAAGGAAAATCCTACATTAAGGCTTGTCCTTGGGATGTGCCCTACCCTTGCAGTAACAACATCTGCTGAAAACGGCATAGGCATGGGTATTGCTGCAACTGTTGTACTGCTTGGATCAAACACCGTTATATCGATTTTGCGAAAGTTCATACCTGACAGAGTGAGAATCCCTTCATTTATTACAGTAATAGCGGGATTTGTCACAATAGTACAGCTTGTGCTGAAAGCTTATTTACCTTCTCTTGATAAGGCACTGGGTATTTTTATACCGCTTATAGTGGTAAATTGTATAATACTTGCACGTGCAGAGATATTTGCAAGTAAAAATGCAGTTCATCTTTCAATTCTGGATGCACTTGGTATGGGGCTTGGATTTACGCTTTCACTATTTATAATCGGAACGGTCAGGGAGATTATTGGAAACGGTACATTTTTTGGCGTGGTACTTACAAGAGATTTGTTTGACCCTGCGGTGATAATGCTGCTTCCGCCGGGAGGTTTTCTGACATTTGGAATTATAATGGCGGTAATGAATAAGCTGACGGATATAAAAAATGAAAAAAGGCCGGAATTAAAGGTTAAAAAAGTATAGATACAGGTAATATGTGTAAGGAGGTGGTTTCCTGATGAAGGAGATTATAGTTATTATAATGAGTGCGATATTGGTTGAAAATTTTGTGTTGACTAAGTTTCTTGGTATATGCCCGTTCCTTGGTGTATCAAAAAAACTATCCCCTGCACTGGGAATGAGTGGTGCGGTCATTTTTGTCATGACTATAGCATCGGCTGTAACGTGGCTGATTGACAAACTTTTTCTTGTTCCCTACGGGCTTGAAAGTTATCTGCAAACAATCGTGTTCATACTTGTAATTGCATCTCTTGTCCAGTTTGTAGAAATCATATTGAAAAAATTTATGCCTCCGCTTTACAAGGCGCTTGGTGTATATTTGCCACTTATTACTACAAACTGTGCGGTTTTAGGAGTTGCAATTTTAAACATACAAAAAGGGTATACATTTATACAGGCTGTATTTTACGGAATGGGTGCAGGCCTTGGTTTTACACTGGCGCTTGTACTTTTTAGCGGAATAAGGGAAAAACTCGAAAAATGTGATGTTCCAAAGGCATTTAAGGGGCTGCCGATTGCCCTTGTAGCTGCTGCTCTTGTTTCTGTTGCATTTTTCGGTTTCCAGGGATTATTCGGATGATTGGAGAGTGTATATATGTTTGATTATATATGGATACCGGTTTTAGCTGTAGGAGGTTTGGGTCTTTTGTTCGGACTGGCCCTTGCGGTTGCCTCAATTAAATTTGAAGTCAAGGTTGACGAAAGGGTTTCAAAGATAAGGGGATTACTTCCAGGTGCCAACTGTGGTGCATGTGGGCATTCAGGTTGTGATTCTTACGCGGAAGCTGTTGCTGAAGGGAAAAGTCCAATAAATGCATGTATTGTAGGAGGAAATGAATTAGCAGCAAAACTGGGTGAAATAATGGGTGTTGAAGCGGAAAAAGGAGAAAAAAAGGTAGCAAGGGTCATGTGCGGTGGTACAAATGAGAATATCAATAAGAAGTATGATTATTTCGGTATAAATGACTGTCAGGCCGCAGTAGCCCTGTATGGAGGTGCATCAGCCTGTCCTTACGGATGCCTGGGGCTTGGAACATGTGAAAAGGCGTGCCCGTTCGATGCAATAGTTGTAGAGAACGGACTTGCAGAGGTGCTGCCTGAGAAATGCACTGGATGTGGCATATGTGTGGATGTATGCCCAAAGAATATTATCGAGCTTGTACCTGTAAGTAACGAATATAGTGTTAAATGCAGCAATCCGGATAAGGGGTCAGTTGTAAGACAAGTGTGTAAGGTTGGTTGTATTGGGTGTAAATTATGTGCAAAGGTTTGTCCGGTAGATGCTATTTCGTTTAATAAACTGCTTGCAGAAATTAATCCGGATGTTTGTATAAATTGTGGAGCATGTGTGGAAAAATGCCCGACAGGGTGTATTGCTTACGTGAAAAACGAATATGAATCTAAAATAGTGGTTAATAATGTTTAAAACGGAAATTGTGGTATATACCAAGGGAGCCTGTGATTAAAATGGATTATTATATGACCATCATAATTAAAATGGTACTTGCTGTCATACTGGGTGGAGTAATAGGATATGAAAGGGAGAATACAAGCAGACCTGCGGGTTTCAGGACGCATATCCTGGTATGTGTAGGTGCAACCCTTGTAATGATAACATCTGAATATATTTTTAAAAAATATTTGGGAAAGGTTAACCTTGACCCGGCAAGAATGGGAGCAAGTGTTATTAGCGGAATAGGATTCCTGGGAGCAGGAACTATTATAAGAGACAGGATGAATGTCAAGGGATTGACTACCGCTGCAAGCCTTTGGGCAGTGGCCTGTGTAGGAATTGCTACAGGAGCGGGTTTTTATGAAGGTGCAGTTTTAGCAACCATACTCATATATATAACCCTGATGCTATTGAAGAAAATGGAAAGCCACTTTCATACAAAAAATTATAAGACATTTGTTATATGTTCTAAAAATATTCCTTGTAAATTAGCTGATATAAGCAGTATTCTTGAAAAACACAGTGTACGTATTAAAAATATAGAGTATACGGAAAAAAATAACAAGGAAAATATACTTATCAAATTTTTAGTCAAACTGCCTGATACCTTTGAATGCAAAAAAGTTATTTCCGAAATACAAAATATTGATGGAATTGAAAAAGTATATGATAAATAACGATCAGAAATATCCGCTTGTTTTTATATTTTACTACGGCTTTATATATATGAATTATGGTGTATTTAACATTTTTATACCCGTATTTTTAAATGAAGCAGGCTATAGCGGTTCATCACTTGGGATACTGCTTGCACTCGGACCCCTGGTAGCAATAGCAGCTCAGCCATTTTGGGGTATTGCAGGGGACAGAGCAAAAACAAAGAACAAAGTTTTGAGAATAATCCTTTTTGGCAGTATAATATCAGTTTTGTTTTTAAGGATTTCCAGCAGTTTCTTTTATCTTGCAATTATGTTATCGGTTTTTTCATTTTTCCATTTTTCAATAAATACTCTAAGTGATACAATAACACTGGAACATATTGAAAAAACCCGTTGGAATTTTGGTCCCATAAGGCTGGCCGGAACTCTGGGATTTTCAGTTATGGCAGTGGTAACAGGAAAGGCTGCGTCCTATGATATAAATCATATTTTTACAGCATATATAATTTTTGGGATTTTAGCTCTGCTATCAACAATTCCAATCCCTGTTATAAAAGGGCACCAGTCCGGCAGCAAAAAAATGTCAATTGGAAGACTATTTAAAAACAGGGAATTAACACTGCTGATGGTATTCAATTTTATACTGATGAGTTCAATGGGTTTTTACTACAGCTTCTTTCCGGTTTATTTTGAACAACTTGGGGGAGGAAGGACACTTATGGGTGTTGCCTATGTTATCGCAGCATTAAGTGAAACCCCATTTCTTCTGTTTGCGTCACGAATATTTTCAAAAATCAAAACAAAATATATAATGCTGCTATCTTCATTGGCTATAGGCATAAGATGGCTCCTTTTTTATGTGGTTGAAGATGTTTATATGATACTGCCTGTGATGCTGCTGCACGGATTTACATTTATAGTACTGTCATATTCCATGGCCACGTATGTGAACAAGGAAGTGCCAAAGGAATTAAGGACATCAGGACAGGGTATGAACTGGGTTATACAGATTGGATTATCAAGAATAATAGGAAGCGTTGTGGGTGGGCTGCTGGTGGATATTGTGGGAATTAGAAAAGTGTTTTTATATGATTCAATAATGGTATTTATAACGGTAATTGTTTTCTTTATAATTTTTATAAAGCCATTCTTCTCAAAAACGGGTAATATTTCTTAAGTTGTAATAATACGATTAAAACAGACCATAATATATACTGAATGTGGTAATGTTAAACTATGGTTTATTGAGATTATCCCGGACAGGTGGAAGAATGTGCTAGGAAAAAAGATTGTACAGCAATATATAAACATAAATAATGACGGTGCGTTAAGTAAGTTTTGCAAAACATTGAATTATCTTATTTGCAAGAATCTTAACAATGAATACCGCAGTATTGTATTTGTATGTATAGGTACCGACAGGTCCACAGGTGACAGCCTTGGCCCTTTGGTAGGTTATAAAATAGGGAAATTGAAAAGCAAAAGAATATTTGCCGTTGGTAATCTTGAAAGTCCCGTACATGCAAAAAATATAGACAATACGATAAACGAAATTACGGAAAAGTATAATGAGCCGTTGATTGTTGTTATTGATGCCTGCCTTGGAAGAATGGAACACATAGGTTTTATCAGTATTGGTGAAGGGCCTATAAAACCAGGTTCAGGAGTGAACAAGAATTTATTGCCGGTAGGGGATATACATATAACTGGAATTGTTAATTTTGGAGGTTTCATGGATTTTATGATTCTTCAGAATACGCGCCTTAATACGGTAATGAAAATGGCAGATATTGTAGCATCAGGTATAAGATACGTAGTTGAACAGTTTGAGGCAAGTGAGAAAGAAGACATAATGCAAAATTATTAAAATTTAATGTATATCATACCGCAGCCTCCGGCCGCAACCAAAAAGTATGCCTCCGGCTGCGAGGAGTCAGAAGTCAGGAGTCAGAATTCAGAATACGGAAATTAAGAATACAATACACTCATAATAAGCTCGATTACTGACTTTCAGGCATACTTGCAACAGAAAGTTTGTTTTTTTTGTTAACTTTTGAAAGACAATAATATATTATCTTCAATATTTAAAGATTATAGTAATTTATTACAGGATTGTATTTGCTCAAAAAATCCAACATTAATATCAATGATAACCTTTTTATATGCCAAAATAGCCGAATTTTTCGGCTATTTTGGGGCATACAATCGTAAATCAAATGCTGCAAACAGACCTGATACCGAAACCGGATGATACAATGGAAATCTACAAACACCGGCAGAAAATACATAACACAGCAGATGAAATCGCCCTCAATGAAATAGTCCCACGTTGAATTGATTAGATATATAAATGCCTCCAGTACACTTGACTTCCCCCCTCCATTAGGCCCATAAATCACAATAACCGGTAAAAAAGCCTCTTGGTCATTTTTGTCAATAATCAGGCTGTCCTCATGCTCACTTATTTTTTCAGCATATAAGTCCAAAGTAGTTTCATTTTTGAATGACTTAAAATTTTCAAATGTAAATTGACATAACATATAAGATTTCCTAATTTTTTATGATTGCGTAACACTCCGATTTTATGTTATATTAAAATCGTGATAAAATTAAAGAATTTTGAATTGATGATATTGGATTTAATACAAG
>CAZANH010000284.1:0-7514 GCA_964486515.1 uncultured Eubacteriales bacterium | reverse complement strand
GAAGTATTTTCAGGTTCCGGTTATACTCATCCACTTGTCTGTTCCTCCTGCATCTGTTTATATTCAACCGCTAAAGGCATCAATTCATATTTAAGTATGTCCGCTATTAATAGATAATCTTTATTTTGCATTCCTGTAAGTATAAGTTCCAATACCGGAGAAAGCTTTTCTTGAAAAGCCTTATCTTCTTTTCTGCTTAAATCATCAAATAATTTCATAATTTCAGTTTCATATTCAAAAACATCAGCTTCATAAAGCTTTTCTGTTATTTCTTCTATCTTTTCCGGCATATTAAACATAATATATTTCCGCCTTTTTTTAATTTATTATTTATTATATAATAAATTTTACAATATTACAAAAAAGGCTCTGTTTCCAGAGCCTTAAATTACAAAACTTTATCTCAACAGCTGCAAAACTCCCTGTGGTACCTGGTTTGCCTGTGCAAGCATTGCCTGTGCTGCCTGCTGCAGTATGTTGCTTTTTGTAAATTCCATCATTTCCTTTGCCATATCCACATCTCTTATTCTTGATTCCGATGCCTGAAGGTTTTCAGATGTAGTATTAACATTCGTTACCGTATGTTCAAGTCTGTTCTGTACAGCTCCAAGTTCCGACCTCTGGCCTGATACTGACTGGATTGCAGCATCAATTTTTGAAAGAGACGTGCTCGCCTGCGATTGTGTTGATATATTAACCGTAGTCATACCAAGCGATGCGGTTCTCATGTCGTTAATACCGAACTGAATCGTCTGTGAACGGTTAGCTCCTATCTGCAGTACCATTCCGCCGTTTCCCGCGGCTTCCGTCTGTGCTTCATTCAGGCCAAGATTGATTGCCACATCTCCACCCTTAAGGTCAACAAACCTTAAAGCACCGTCTTCAGAGGCAACTGCCAGTCTTCCGCCATCTACAACAGAAACATTTATGTCATTAATGAATCCGTCCTCTCCCTGTGTCTTACCCATCAAACTGTTATAATTTTCTATGTTGTCATTAATATCTTGTTGCAACAATTCAGCCACACCTTCAATTGTCCGTTCATCATTCAATTTCTGAGCTATACTTACTCTTATAAGAGTATCATCCACATACATATCCATTGCAGCGTCTGCAATGACAATGCCGGTGAATACCGCTGATGCCACACCACTCTTTGCACTACTTCCAAATAATTTCCCGATAACACCTGTATCTCCAATTTTTAGATACGATTCGCTTCCCTCAGAACCGCTCTCTATGACAAATTCACCTGAGGATTTCACATAACCTGTAACATGTTCAATATTGGCGCCCTTTTCATCAATCGCTTCGTTAATTTTCTCAATTATTAGGTTTGCGCCCTGTTCCCAGGTATCATAGGTAGCCGAACCTTTAAGATTGTATATTATGGCCTTTTCATCTGATGTCAGGCTTGACCAGTCAATATCAATCGTTACTCCGTCAACTGTGATTTCCTCCTCAATAAAATCAGCGGAAGCAACTTCAGCTCCGGCAATATCCGCAACGTTTATCTCTGCGGTCGTGAGATCAGCAACAAATGCGCCTGTTGTCGTATCAAGCCCTACCGATGCTCCACCGGTAGCTTTGAGATTACCGTTTAAAAGCTTCATGGTGTTAAAGTCGGTAGTGTTTCCTATTCTGTCAATCTCACTCGTAAGCTGTGTAACCTCATCCTGCAGATTCTGCCTGTCTTCTGTCGTATAAGTCCCGTTTGCTGACTGGTTCGCAAGTTCCCTTATTCTTCCAAGTATATCATGCACCTCTGTCAGCGCACCTTCTGCTGTCTGTATCATTGAAATACCATCCTGCGCATTCCTTGACGCCTGATTCAAGCCCCTTATCTGGCCTCTCATTTTTTCTGAGATCGCAAGTCCTGCCGCATCATCGCCGGCTCTGTTTATCCTTAGGCCTGACGACATTTTTTCGGTAGATTTTGAAAGTGCACCCGCTGTGATTCCCAATTGCCTGTGGGAATTCATTGCAAGTAGATTGTGATTAATAATCATAATATAACCTCCATGTAATTTATTTTCGGGCTTCCATGCCCATTAAACAGGATACTTCTTAGTTGGCCAACAATTAGTTTACCTGTCTAAATCATATATCGTAAAAATAAAAGAAAAATTTAGTATATTTATAAAATAAATATGGTTTTATTGATTTTTTTTCAGAATTTTTTTAAGTGTATCTAAATTTATTTGTGATGCCTTTTTGTTTTCTTCCCGGATCTCCAGGTATATCTCTTTCCTGTGGATAGATATGTCCCTGGGAGCACTCACTCCCAGTTTTACCTGTCCATCCTGGACATCAATTACTGTAATCTCTATATTGTCTCCAATCATAAGGGACTGGCTTTTTTTTCTAGTGAGCACAAGCATTACACGTCCACCTCAGCTTTCCTGAGCCCCTTAAATATGTAATGCTTTATTTCATATTCTTCGTTTCTCGCTATTACCTGCTTTCCTTTCCTGTTTTCAAGGTTTATTACAACCGGTGCCTTGAAATTTGCTGAAATCTTCGTAATGTCCTCGGGTACAACTACAATGCAATATACCCTTACATCGCTTACATCTTTTATGTCAAGTACTTCAACCTCGGAGTCATCCACATCAAGATAGTATTCAGGCATCAGGTATTTCGGGTCTATAATTGCAAGTGCAAGGTTGGTATTTTCTAAACCCTGCAGCCATAAAAAAGGGTTTTCTTCGTCTGTTTCATCCAGCAGGACATAGTTTTTAACCGTTTCAAAACCAGGAATGCCTTCGGGAAAATGTATAATATATTTTTCATCTATTTCTGTTTCGCCAAAATGTCTGGTATTAATTTTCAAAATCAACCCTCCATTAATAACTAATTTAAAATTTTACCTTGCTCTACCGTTTTTAGTACTTACCACATTTATCTTATAAAATCCAGAAGAGTAGGCATTATAATTCTTGCTCCCCCTGCAAGTGAAGCTTTATATACGTTTTCTTCACTTTTAAGGTTTAGTATTGTCTGTGCAATATCAACATCCTCATTTTCGCTCATCAATTTTGTAAAATTTACAGTATCAGCTTCAAGCCGATTTTGTGTGAGTTCTATCCTGTTTGTTCTTGCACCAATATCGGCACGTACCTTTAAAACATTCTCAAGGTTCATGTCTATTGCCTCTATGGCTTTATTTATATTTGCCTGTTCACCACTTTTTAATGCCTGCTCAAAATAGTCAAAGTCATCCATAAGTTTGCCTTTGTTACCGGCAACTGCAGAATCGCCCATATTGAATAAAATACCCCCCGGTGCATTTACGATAATACTATCTCCTATGCCAATATCATAAACTATTTCTTCGGAATTATCCACATCAATTTCGAATGCCCCTCCATCTCCCATTAGTTTCCTGTCTGTCTTATAACCTGAAAAAACATATCTTCCCGCATATGTTGAATTAGATATTGAAACAAGCTGATTTTCAAGCTGTTCTGCCTCTTCGAGAATTTTCATGGTATCATCTTTTGTATTTGTACCGCTGCTCGCCTGTACTGCAAGTTCCCTTGCCCGCTGGAGCACTTCTCCTGCATTTACCAGTGATGATTCTGTCGTTTCAAGCCAGGAAAGCGCATCTTTAGCATTCTTTTTATACTGTTCTATCTGTGAGAAATCTGTTCTAAGTTTTAATGCCCTTGCAGCAACCACAGGATTATCCGACGGAAGCTGTATTTTTTTCCCTGTTGCCAGCTGCGACTGATATTCTGTCATTCTGTTAAGATTATTATCAAGATAGTTTAACATATTGTTCACAAGCATATTGTTTGTTATTCGCATAAACTACGCCTCCATAAACCGTATTCCCAATGCTTCCCAATACAGTGTAACATATTATTTTATATCTATTGCCCTATTTTGTTTATCAATATATCATATACATCCTGCATTGTACTAATCATTTTTGCTGCTGCTTCATATGCATGCTGGTATTTTACCATATTTGCCATTTCCTCATCCAATGAGACTCCTGATTTTGAAAACCTTTGATTTTCAATATATTCCATTATATGCCTCTGACTTTTACTGAACTTAACAGCCTGTTGTGAATCTATTCCAACAGTAGCAACAATTGATTTCATAAAATCCTCTGGCATCCCCTGTGAAACCATTTTTTTGTTATTTCTCATATCTATAAGATTTTGCACCATCTTTGTGTTACCCGTTTGCCCGTCCGTATCAGATGCAGCTATTTTTCCCTCATCCCTAATTATATCATCAGATACACAGAAATTTTTCGCCGTTATATTGTCATATATATCGCATATATCTGATATCGTAGTCATTCCATTAATAAATGACATACTGCTCATCGGTTTTCCGTCACTGTTTTTCATTGTGAAAAACCTTATTCCTGTTGGAGAAGGCTGCCCTCCAAAACCATCAGGGTCAAGCCCGTATCCGTCAGCATGCCCTTCCAGGTCTTCGCTGGGATCTATTATTCCGTTCGAGTCATTGTCGATATATCCTTCATTGAATGCCCTTGCATATAATCTTACAAATTCATTCATTTTTCTTATATAAAATGGAATCCCTTTAAAATCAGGACTTTTCGTAATACCATCCAATCCCATCATCCCATTATTTCCATCTCTAATATCAATATATCCCTTTAATTCCCCTCCCTTTATTTTTAGGCTGTTTCCATCTTCCCAGCCCACTTCATACAGATTTTGTATGTCCTCCGCATTTAGCCTGTCTAATGCATCCCTTTGTGTCACTTTCAGCTTATATGACTTGAAGTGGTCAACAAGTGCCTTTCCGCTTATATTTAAAACAAAATGCATATCAGGCCTTCCATCCGGAAGTTTCCCGGCATTAACCTCATATGCATCAATGTTTATAATACCGGAAAGCTTATCCACAAGTACTGTTCTTTGGTCCCTCAAATCGTTTGCGCTGCTTCCATCCAGTTCCAGGTTATATATCTGCCTGTTCAGTTCCTTAATGCCATCAGCAATTGAATTAACTTCATCTATTTTTATTTTTATATTTTGATTGATGTTTGCCTGTGATTTTTCAAATCCTGCAGCAATATTGTTAAAATACCTAGTAAAACTCACTCCTGTTTGTTTTACAACTGAACGGACTGCAAGGCTTCCCGGATCCTTTGAAAGTTCATGAAGAGCATTGTAAAATTCTTCAATAACTTTAACAAAACCACTGTCGGAAGGTTCGTTAAATATAGCCTCTATTTC
The DNA here is from genome assembly GCA_964486515.1 of uncultured Eubacteriales bacterium. GTDB lineage: Bacteria > Bacillota > Clostridia > Acetivibrionales > CAZANH01 > CAZANH01. Next base: position 2,286 of record CAZANH010000284.1, on the reverse strand, counting down.
AGACAACAAACCTTTTTTTATTTCCCATTCACCATTATTTATATTTTCCGACCAGTACTTATAATCAAGAAATTCATCCCTTATCCTGTCTATGGATACAATATCAGCTCCCGTTCCCATCATTCCCGTTCCATCTCCTACAGGAAACGGTGCTGATGCGGTCTGTTCCGCTTTTTGCCTTGAAAAACCCGGTGTGTTTACATTATTTATATTATGATTAACAACATGCAGGCTCTTTTGCGCCGAATACAAGCCTCTTATGCCTGTATTAAGGCCGAAAAACGCACTGTCCACAATTATTACCTCCCTGTAATTCCGGTTTTTTCAATTATTCTTTCAATCATATTATCGATTGTATTAAGTACCTTGGCTGATGCATTATAGGCAAATTTATATTTCATCAGGTTTGTCATCTCCTCATCCATTGAAACACCCGATATTGATTGTCTTTCAAGTTCAACCGACTGTAACAGTTTATGCTGGTTATCATAAAATGTCCGGCTTTGTTCCCCTGTTTGGCTAATCCTCATAACTATCGCATTATAGTATTCATCAAGGTTCAACATGCCTGTGGCATCTTCAAGCATAGGAGTGTTTCTCAAATCTGCCATATCAAGTGCATTTCTGTTATCGCCCGGGTTCCCGTTCTTAGATGCTGCAATGTTGTTTAAACTCTCTATGCTATCATTTAATTTCACATTTCCCATGCATAACGGTAGACTATTATTAACTGCCACAAATATGTCTTTTCCGGGAGAAGGCGGTTCCTCAAGCGTCATCCCGTTTTTATGCATATAATTTATTTCCCGGAACATTATATTAAAAAACGCATTCATTCTTGACTTAAGTTCCGGAATTATATTCAAGGAATCTTCAATATATGTAATTTCTTTATTTACAAGTTTATTTACGTCTGTACCCATTTCTGTCATCATACTGCTATATTGAAATCCTGGTGTGTTAATATCATATAAATCTCCTCCGGTACTTTCTGATATGGTATCCCATCCTGCTTCTCCCGGAGGATTACCGTTTTCGTAGTAAGATATATCCGTAATTACAGAAACATTCATCCCAATATCGTTAAGTCTGTCAATATATCCTGATGGGTCTGTCACAGCTCCTCCATCACCGTCAATACTTTCACCTGTGAATACCATTGCAAATCTGTTTGCACCTTCTCTGAAATCAGCTATTCCTTCCAATCCTTCAAGTACTCCTCCTGCACCACCGAAATTATTCCCGGTATCTGCAACCGGTACATCCGGTATTGCAGCTGAAAGAGATACATCATCTTTTCCATAGCGTGTATTTGATATTACATTGTCCCCATATGTAATAAGCCTTAAATCATAATCTATTCCCCTGCTTTTAAGCTCATTTACACATGATGATACGTTTGCTTTTACATTTGCCAGATAACCGGCACTTGTGCTTGATATATCAACAGCAAAAACAATATCCGCTTTTGTATTTGGAATACCGTTTTCATAGCTTCCTGCTACTCCTGCTACTTCTCCTCTTGACTCCATAAGCCCTTTTAACATACCGCTTTTTAGCGTAAGAGGCATGTTGATTTCTTCAATTACCGGTACATAATACGCAGCACCCGGTTCCGGTTTATCGGCTTTAAGTTTTAACCATTTTCCCTTGTTCACAATTGCATATCCATCTGTTTGAACAATAATTTGTCCGTCTGAAACCTCAGTAATATCAATATTCATAAACTTTGAAAGCTTATCTATAAGCAAATCCCGTTTATCCCGGTAATCATTGGCTACATCTCCCGAGTACTCAGACTTAAGGATTTTTGTATTAATATTGGCAATTTCCGATATTATTTTATTAACCTCTTCAATATTACTTTCAATCTCCATATTAAGTTCTTCCTGAAGCCTTTCAAGCTGACTGCCCATTTTATTCATATATTGTACCATTGAATTCGCTCTCTGCCTGACAACGCTTCTTACTGTCAAACTTTCGGGTTGTTTTGAAAGTTCCTGCCATGAATTCCAGAATTGGTTCATTATATCCTGCAAGCCTTCCTCAATAGGCTCTCTCATTATTGCCTGTATATCCATCATGGTTTTGTTACGCATTTCCCAATATCCATCAGTTGAATTCTCTTTTCTTAAGATATTATCAAGAAATATATCTCTTATATGCCTTATCTGTTCAATATCCGAACCAAGTCCATACTGATTTATCCCATACTTTGCATACTCAATGCGGCTGGGGTGTGATGAAATAACAGCCTGCTGCCTTACAAAACCCGGTGTGTTAACA
>CAZANH010000283.1:0-1838 GCA_964486515.1 uncultured Eubacteriales bacterium | reverse complement strand
GTATAGATTTATGAGGTATACCTTTTTGGTTGCGGTTTAGTGAGATACAGTGAATATGCTGATTGAAATTCAATCGGCGGAGGCATTTTTCCTGTAGTCGTTTGGTGTGGTACCGGTCAACTTCTTAAACAACGGATAAAAATAGGCTGTGCTTACAAAACCGGATTTTTCTACTATTTTACTGACAGGAAACTTTGTATTTAAAAGAAGTTCCTTGGACCTTTTAATTCGTGTTTCGGTTATTACCTTTGATAAGGATTTGGAAGTGAGTTTTTTATACAATCGCCCAAGGTATATGGCTGACATGTTTACTTCATCAGCAATTGTATCTGTTGAAAGGTTTTGATCCATGTAATTGTTGTCAATAAAGTCTTGTATCTTTTTTATCAGGTCATCATATTTGGAATTATTTTTCTGCTGGATTTTACCGATAATCTGATCAAAAAGATCAAAATAAGCGCATTCAATTGTCTCCACTGTTTCCAGTTTGGATACCTTTGAAATAAAGCTGTTGAAATTAAAATCCAATTGTATGTTACTGTTTTGTTTTAAGGTATCAATCAATGTATTAACTGCAAGTGCAATTCTTGTCAATGTAGTGTAAAAGATATTATAGTTAAAGGCAAGGGTATCATTGAGGACTTCCTTAAACAGTCTTTTGATTTCATCAAATTTACCCATTACTATTGCATTTGCAAGTTTGTTTTCAAATTCAATTGGATATCTGTAATCTGTCGAATTAAGGCCTTTTATATCATCATAATATAAAATGCAGTGGTAGCCTTTTTGTATAAAATAGTGTTTGGTGTCCAGTAATTGGGAATACAGGTCATGAATTTCTTCAATGCTGCCTGAAGAACTGACGGCAACAGACAACGAAATGTGAAACTGTTTTTCAACATTTGATTGTATTTCTTCAGCCAGATTTGAAATGTTAACATATTTATCAGTATTAAGGAATAGCACAATATGGTCTTCAAGCATGTCCACAGTTACGTTTTTAAATGTTTTTTGGATCAGCTCTGTTGATATATTCATAATACCGAATTTGATAATGCTTCTGTCATTAACACTGTACTCCCCGCAAAATTCCGTGTAGTTGTCTATTTTTAAAAGCATCAATATCAAAGGTATATTTGTGTCCAGATTTATATCCAGTTGGGAAAACTTGCTTTTGATTGTATCAACTAAATATTCGCTCCGGTTATATAATATGTTTCTTAAAAATCCCTGTTTAAGGGTTAGCCTGTTGCTTTGCATTTCAGATTCCAGTTTTTTAATCCTTGTTCCCAGAATATTGTATGGTTTATAAAGCCTATATGAAATAACAAAAGACAGTAAAATACCCAGTATAAGTATAACCAAGGCTATGACAACGGTAGTTTTCTTCATCCCGTCAATTCTTTTTACTATATTTTCATAGGGGACGGTTCTTATAAATTTCCATGAGGTAGTATCTGAGGAAACATATATTACGAGGGATTTACTGCCTTTAACGTAATCAACAAAGTAGCCGGAGGAAGTATGAGATTCAAGCACCCTTTTGATATGATTAATGTCAGACATGTCGGTAAGCATATCCGCTTCCAGGCTTCCGTTTATGAGAAGTCCATTGTTATCAATAATTAAGGTGTTATTTGCAGTATTTTCATCCAACGATTTCATTATGTCCTGTATCCACTGTACAGTAACATTTATTATTAACGCACTATCGAGTTCATTATCGTTTTGGGGTACCTGATAAAAAAGGTAAGTATAAACATCTGAAACCGCAGTTGCCTCTGGTAAGGGTATATTTTCACCTATTTTTCTTGCAATGGGGGTAAGCTTTTCATATT
>CAZANH010000282.1:0-10065 GCA_964486515.1 uncultured Eubacteriales bacterium | reverse complement strand
TAAAGGCAACAAGAAAATTTATCAAAACTCCCGTGGTTATTTTTGCCATGTAGCCCTGTATTCTGGTGACAGGTCTACTCAAATAAAACCCGATTGTCTTTTTCCCAACCTCACCCGCAAATTGAACTGATGCCATAATAACAGCAAAAACAGCGGCAATTTGAAACAGATTTTTCCCGTTCCACTGTGACCATATATAAATGGAATAATCCTCAAACAGAAGCAAGATTTCCCGTGCTATATTGAATTTTGCCAAAATTTCAAAAAATTCTTCAGGCAGTTTTCCTATAACCTCACCTATATAGTGAAATGTAGCAACTATTGTGATTGCTATTGCGGCATACAATACAGACTCTGTAATTATTATTGCTCTCAAATGCCTGATTTCCTTTTTTATCAGGTTACCAAATATCATTATGCATACACCCCTTTCCCCTTTCCGGTTAATCAATCGGCCAATTTTCCCCTTTTAATTTCTCCTTGAATAATCCCTGAAAAGCTCCTCAAGATTTCTGTGATAAACATCAAGTACAAAATGTGGAAACTCTGAGCATGCTTCATAAATGCTGTTGAAATTATTTTCAATAGTTATCAGAAATCCAAGATTCCCTTCTCTTTTTATTTCCTTGATACCGGTCATGGATAACAATCCTTTTGGAGGTTCTCTTTGAAATACAACACGTATAATTTTTTCATCTGTTCTTAATTGTTCCATTGGAACTGTCTTTATAAGATTACCTTCATGTAAAAATGCGATTCTGTCTGCCATTCTCTCTATTTCTTCGAGATAATGTGAAGAAATTATAATGGAGCGCCCTTCCTTTTCCATAAAATCCTCTATCAGCAGTTTCAGAAAATCCATACGCAAAAGCGGATCCAAACCTTCGAGAGGTTCATCCAGAATCAATAACTCAGGCATTGGTACAAGCGCCAAAACAAGTGACAGCTGTGTCTTCATTCCATGAGAAAGGTTTTTAACCTTTTCTTTCAAAGGCAGCTTCAGGCGCTCGAGCAAACTGTTACACTTCGTATCATCCCATTCTGGATAAAACCTGCTGTTGAAATTTACAATCTCCTGCACCTGCATAAATTCATAAAGATTTGGATCTTCCGCAACATAGCCTATTTTGCGAAGTTCCTCATAAGTCAGGTGTTTTCTGTCCTTTCCAAAAATACTTATAAAACCCGATGTTGGAATCAAAATACCCATTATCATTTTTATAAATGTTGTTTTCCCTGCACCATTTGCACCTACAAGCCCTACTATTTCACCTTTTTTTACTTTAAGAGATATACCGTCAACAGCTTTTTTTGAACCAAACTGTTTTCTGATATTTTTAACACTAACACAGTTATCACTCATTTTCTTTGCCTCCATTCTCATATTGCTCAAGTTCTTCCTTTAATATATCCATTATTCGTTCCGGCATAATTCCAAATTGCTTTGCCTCATTTATTATTTCTTTAAATTCCTCCCTGATAATTCTTTCACTCTTACTTTTTATATCAGAATTAATATCTTCCGATATATAGGTTCCACGCCCATGCACACTTATAATAATCCCTTTTGCCTCTAATTCTCTGTACGCACGTGCTACAGTGTTTGGATTGATTGTCAATTCCAAAGCAACCTCTCTTATTGTGGGAAGCTGTTCTTTGGGCATGAGTATCCCTGCAGCAACACCTTTTTCAATCTGCATAATCAATTGCCTATATATTGGAACCCCACTTTGCAGATTAATAAAAAATTTCAAAGCAATACCTCCATCTATCAATGAAGTGTATATTGTACTAATACAATATACACTTTATTATACTACTCTCTTTCTACAGTGTCAAGAAATTTTTGTTAATTGTGCGAGAATACTTAATTGTACAATAACTTTTTAAGGAATAATATATAGCAGGTGTAAAAGGCATACTGCTATAAAAAGGGATTCTTTATTATAACCTGCCCATACTGTTGTTCATGATTCAAATCCTCACTCCAAATAATATCACACCCAAGTTTTTGGGCACTGCAGATTATCAATGAATCCCAAAAAGAGACATTGTATCTCTGCTGTATATCTACAGCTTCAATAACATCATTTACATCCGGTGAATGAGTTGCCCAATTTCCTAAATCACTTATAATTCTCAAAGCATCTTCGCGCTTCATTGGAGCAGCAACCTTTTTAGTGACGGTAACATAAAATTCCTGAAGTACCTGAATGCTGAGACAACCTCTTTTTGATTCCCACAATCCGGCAATAATTGTTTTTGCCATTTTATTTTTTATTCCTGCAGATGAATCATGAGCGTAAACCAAGATGTTGGTGTCGATAAACTGTCTTTTCTCTTTACCTTTCATGCAAATCATCTCTCTTCCAGGTAATTTCACCATCGGTTTTAAAGTCAATCCCTTCTTCCATGATTTTTAAATGCTGCTGTCTGGCTTTTTCATATTCATTATGCTTTGTTACTATTTCCTCCAAAGTTTGTGCCAGCAGGCCTGATAATGAGGTATTGCGATCTATTGCAATATACTTGACTTTCAACAGCAAGTCCCTGGGTAATGACAAAGTCACATTCTGGTATTTCATATTTATCCACCACCTTAGTCGTGTTATTTAAATAAAGTATATCACGTATTTACGTGTATTACAAATGTTTTTACTTTTGCTCGCAGCCGGAGGCATACTTTTTGGTTGCGGCCGGAGGCTGCTGTATGGTATATATGTTTAATTATATCCTAAACAGTAGATGAGCTAAGAAGTTTTATGAATAATCGGATTTTATTTCTTTAACTGTTTTTTCAACTTCCGCACGGCTCATCTTTTCACGTCCTTCTTTTAAGGCTTTCAATGTTTTATGTGCGAATGCTAAAGGCAAACGACAGAATAATAAAATAGATTGTTTGTTAATACTCTTAATATATTCATCGGCCAATGCTAAATTTTTTTCCGCATAGGTGAATAACTTATCTCGGTTCCAACCATTCGGAACAAAGCTTACACCGCGTTCGTCCATATCTTTGGGTTGATTACGCAAAATATTAATTGCCTGTAGTCCTCGTCCATAACCAATTGCTAATTCACGATTTGTTTCAATACCATCATGCCATTTCCATAAATCCGATAACATAACTCCGACAAGACCTGCAACATGATAAGTATAGTCATCCAAATCCTCCGGCGTTTGTATATCCCAATTTGCTTTTGCCCATTTTGCCATTCCGGCTGCCATTTCACTTGTTGCGGATTGTACACGATTTCTAGCATCAACAGGAGCTATTAACAGCCAGTCTGCTAAGCGTAATGTGACTTTGGGAAGTATATCCCCATAGGGAGAAACTAATGTGTTATATTTCTCGCGATTAAAATTTTCTTCAAGTAATAATCTACTTACTTCCATTAATAAATGACATTTTACGTTGTTTGTAAGTTTTTTGTGATCTTCAATTTCATCTATTGCACGCATTGCTAAATAAGCTATAGCTACTGCATCTTTTAAATCTTTTTTTAAAAATGTAATCGGTATATAAAATGTTCTACTTGTTGCCTTTAGAACTTCCATTGCCTCTTTATACAATATCTTTTGGTTTTTCATCATTATCCCTGATCTGCGCTCCTATATCCTTCTTAAGTGCCGTAAATATCTTTTCCATGGTATCTGAAACTTCCTCATCCTTGAGCGTCCTGTCCTGTGCCCTGAAAGTTATGGAATACGCAACGCTTTTCATGCCTTCAGGCACCTGTCTGCCTTTATAAATATCAAAAAGCTTTATATTTTCAAGTATTTTCCCTGATTTTTCCCTTATTATATCATCTATTTGTTTAACCAGTATTCCGTCTTTTACAATCATTGAAACATCTCTTATTACCGAAGGAAATCTTGGCAGCGGCTTGTATTTGGATACAGCACCAGTATTTTTAATAAGAACATCCATATCAAACATACCGATATAAGTCCTCTCCGGCACAGAAAAGTTTTCACAAACCTCAGGATGAATTTCACCCATTAATCCTGCTTCAACCCCGCTTGTAAACAGTTTTGCGGTTCTTCCCATGTGAAATGAAGGATTGTCTTTTTCAGGTATAAAATCATATTTTTTTATTCCAATATTATCAAGCAGTTCTTCAATAACACCCTTTAATTCATAAAAATCCGCTTCATCTCCATACATACCAATTGTAAGAATCTTTTTCTCTTCAGGAAGTCCCTTAACCGATATACTCCCATCAAGGTAAACCTTTGCAACCTCAAAAAGCCTTACCGATTCAATGCTCCTGTTATAGTTCGTGCTTATTACCTCAAGCATTTCAGGCAGTGTTGTAGTCCTCATTATACTGTATTCCTCACCCAGAGGATTTGATATCCTCAAGGCATTTCTCAGAGTATCGTCCTCACCCAGGTTTAACCTGTCAAAAACCTTTGGGCCTGTGAACGAATATGTGTAAATTTCCGACATTCCGCATGAAATCATAATTGATTTTATCCTGTCCTCAATCTTTTGTTCATGTGTCTTTCTGCCTGAAAATATGGATTTTCTCGAAATCATGGAGGATCTGATATTATTGTATCCGTAAAAACGTGCTATCTCCTCAGCAAGGTCGGCCTCCCTTTCCACATCCCTCCTGAATACAGGTACACGTACCTTCAGAGTTTCTTCATCAACTTCAAACTCAAGCTGCTTTAATATGTTTGTCATCCACTTTTTATTAATTGAAGTACCCAGGAGACTGTTTATATTTTCAGGCTTCAGAATAATATCCCACGGTTCAGGCTTTTTGGGATAACAGTCTATAACACCTTTGCAAACTCTACCGGCTTTTAACATTTCAACAAGCTGTGCTGCCCTGTTAATCGCAGTTAAAGCATTTTCAGGGTCAAGTCCCTTTTCGAACCTTGACGAGGCCTCAGTTCTCATGCCCAATTTTCTTGCGGTATGTCTTACCGAAGTACTGTCAAAATTAGCCGACTCAAACAATATTACCTTCGTATCTTCGGTAATCTCTGAGTTTTCTCCACCCATCACTCCTGCAACAGCCACCGGACCTTTATTATCAGCTATGACAAGCATTGAGGCGTCCAGCGGCCTATTCTGGCCGTCAAGAGTTTTAAGGGTTTCTCCTTTATTAGCCCTTCTTACATCTATCCTTCCCCCGCTGATAAGTTCAAGGTTAAACGCATGCATTGGCTGCCCCAGTTCAATCATTACATAGTTCGTAATATCTACAATATTATTAATCGGCCTTACACCTGCTGCTCTGAGCCTCTGCTTCATCCACTGGGGTGAAGATTCAATTTTAACATCCTTTATAATCCTTGCCGCATACCTTGAACAAAGTTCAGGAGCATCTATTCCCACAGCTGCATACCTGTTTGCTTCATCAGCTTCCTCTTTCAGATCTATTACAGGCTTTTTAAGCTTTAAATCAAAAGTTACCGAAGTTTCCCTTGCTATTCCAAGTATACTTAAGCAATCAGGCCTGTTCGGAGTAATTTCAAATTCAACGACAGGCTCCGAAATTCCAAACACTTCCTTTATATCAAGACCTGTATCCATACATTCATCAAGTATGAATATACCATCATCACATGCATCCGGATAATCATCCCTGTCAAGGTTCAACTCACTGATTGAGCACATCATTCCCTGTGACTCAATACCCCTGAGCTTTGTCTTTTTTATTTTTATGCCCCCCGGCAGTGATGCTCCATGAAGGGCAACAGGCACACAATCACCTTCCTTCATATTTACTGCACCTGTTACAATTTGGACAGTCTTATTTCCCGTATCTACCATTACTATCTGCAGTTTATCCGCATTGGGATGCTTCTCAACGGATATTACTCTCCCCGTTACTACATTTGAAATCTCCTTTCCTTTCTGTTCCACAGCCTCAACCTTTGAACCAGACATTGTCATCCCGTCGGAAAATTCTTTCACGCCCATATCTATATCAACATATTCTTTTAACCAATTATACGGTACCTTCATATTCTGTTAACTCTCCTTTAATATTAAAAAATAATACATTCACATATTATAATAACCAATAAAATTAACTTACAATAACTTTTTAAAACTGCTCAAGAAAACGAATGTCATTTTCATAAAGTAGCCTTAAATCATTTATGCCAAATTTTCCTGCAGCAGTTCTCTCAACTCCCAGTCCAAATGCAAACCCACTGTATACCTGGGGATCTATCCCACAGATTTCAAGTACCCTGGGATGTACCATACCCGCTCCGAGAATTTCTATAAAGCCTTCGTATTTACACGTTCTGCATCCTTTTCCACCGCAGTTCCAGCATGTAACATCCACTTCTGCACTTGGCTCTGTAAAGGGGAAATGATGAGGTCTCAATCTTATTTTTGTCTCTTCTCCAAACAGCGCTTTCGCAAAAATCTCAAGTGTTTCAGTAAGGTCACCCATAGTTATCCCTTTATCAACCACAAGCCCCTCTACCTGGTGAAATACAGGGAGGTGGGTTGCATCAACATTATCCGAACGGTAAACCCTTCCCGGGCATATAACCCTTATCGGAGGCTTTTGCTTCTCCATTACCCTTATTTGCACAGGAGAAGTCTGTGTTCTCAATACCATGTTCTCATTGATATAGAAGGTATCCTGCTCGTCTCTTGCGGGATGCCCCTCCGGTATGTTCAATGCCTCAAAGTTATAGTAACTGTTTTCTATATCAGGGCCTTCGGCGATTTCATAACCCATACCTATAAAGACTTCCTTGATTTCATCAATCACAATTGACAAAGGATGTTTTTTTCCCAACCTTTTTCTTTTTCCCGGGACTGTAACATCAATTGTTTCTTTTTTTATGTTTTGCTCTCTTTCTTTTTTAAGAAGCTTATTCTTCGCATCCTCAATGCTATTTTCAATAAATACCCTTACGTCATTTGCAAGCCTTCCCATTATAGGCCTTTCTTCCGCAGAAAGGGCTCCCATTCCACGAAGCACCGAAGTCAATTCACCTTTTTTCCCTAAATATTTTACCCTTACTGAATCAAGTTCCTGTATGGTTTCAATCTCAGCAAGTTCTTTCTCTGTAGAAATTTTAATATTCTCAAGCCTGTCCTTCAAAAACAACAGCCCCTTTTCCCATATAAGTTTTTTCTTATTTTAACACAGCTACAGCATTATTTGCAAGAATTATATCCTTTTAAAGTTTACAATATCTCCGATATCATCTTACGGTATTCGGAAGGGGAAAAACCGGTGTGGCTTTTAAATACTCTTGAAAAATGGTAAATATCCTTAAAGCCAGTACTATAAGCTATTTCTGATACGGTTACACCGGTTGTTTCAAGTAACACTTTTGATTTTTCCATCCTTTTATTGTTGATATATTGAGCAGGTGAAGTGCCAAAATGCTTCCTGAAAAACCTTATAAAATAATTGGGGTGATAGTGTACGATTTCCGCAAGATCAGTAATGGATATATTACTCGTCAGATTGATATCAATATATTTTATGAGTTCAAATATTTTACCGACTGCCGCCGTATCTTTCATCTTTATATATTGCTTTGAAGCCTCCTCAATATAAAAGGAGACAAGTTCATATAGTACTGCCCTGCTCTTTAAAGCGGCTGTAACATCATCATTATTGTAATATAATACAAGCCTTTTGAAAATATCCGTAATTTTTGAAGCCTCACTCACATTTATATAATATGGGATACTTATTATATCAAAAATATTGATTTCTCCTATTACAGCCTTAAAATGACACCAGTACTTTGTAAACGTATTGTCATTTACTGTGGAATAAGACTGTTTGATGCCTGAGGGCATTAAAAAAAGCTGCCCTGCTCTCGGATAATACTCCTTATCCCCGATTTTAATCCATCCCTCACCATCTAAAATGTAATAGAACTTACTGTAGTCAGGCGTATAATCCAAGTCTCTCCAGTCTACAGGGCATTTTGTATAAGCTGCCGTAACAAGTTTTACATTAAGGTTCGAAAAATAATTCTTTATCAGTTCCTGCTTTTCTTTTTGCTTTTCTTCCTGCTTTTTATCGGACATTTGTCTCTCCAAATTTTTATTAATATACTATGGTTAATAATATATAAATTTATGTTAGTTTATTTCATTTACACCGACATAACATAATACTAATATATACTATATAATTAACCGACCAATATTGTCAACGAATCGACATATCATATCCAATACTTATGGCTGATGTTGCTTCAAACAAAGCACTTTGGATTTATGATACTGTTTCAGTTCAGTACAATAAGCCAGTTTGAAATAGAAATTAAATTATTAAAAATTCTATTACCCCAAAGGGGTGGAAAGGATGAACATAATGATACCAAAACCTGAAGCAACACAGGGTAATACCAAATGGTTTACACATGACCGATTCGGCCTTTTTATACACTGGGGGCTTTATGCACTCCCCGCAAGACACGAATGGGTAAAAAGCAAAGAAAGAATATCAAATGAAGAGTATGAAAAATATTTCAGGCATTTTGACCCTGACCTGTACGACCCGGGATTGTGGGCTTCTGCCGCAAGTTCTGCCGGCATGAAGTATTTCGTTATAACCACAAAGCATCATGAAGGATTCTGCCTTTGGGATACTAAACTCACAGAATACAAAGCACCAAACACTCCTGCGGGAAGAGATCTTCTGAAACCTATGGTGGAAGCATTCCGCAAGGAAAATATGAAAGTCGGTTTTTACCACTCTTTGCTCGACTGGCATCACCCTCATTATACTTCGGACAGTTGCCATCCAATGCGTGAAAATGCTGATTATAAGGCAAAAGACAGTGAAAGGGATATTTCAAAATATGCTGAATATCTTCATGCGCAAACCAGGGAGCTCCTGACACAGTACGGTGATATCAGCATAATATGGTATGACTTTTCGGTGCAGGCATCGGAAGACTTTCCTGGCAAGGGAAAAGACATATGGCAGAGTGAAAAGCTGATAAAAATGTTGCGTAAACTGCAACCGGGAATAATTATCAATGACCGGCTGCAGATAGACCAGGATATAAAAACACCTGAGCAGTACATGCCTCGTGAATGGATGAGAGTAAACGGGAAACCTGTAGTATGGGAAGCTTGCCATACCTTCAGCGGTTCATGGGGATATCACAGGGATGAAGAAAGCTGGAAAAGTGTTGATACCCTTGTTAGAATGCTTATAGATACCGTCAGCAAAGGAGGTAACTTTCTCCTTAATGTGGGGCCTGACGGCCGTGGAAAATTAGACGAGAGAGCACTTGAGCGTTTACAAGGCATAGGCGCCTGGATGAAACTCCATAATCGTTCAATATACGGCTGCACACAGGCACCTGATGAATTTTTATGCCCCGCGGACTGCAGGTTTACTTATAAGCCCGAAAAGAACAGGCTTTACCTCCACATATTCAGCTGGCCTTTCAAACACATACACTTGGACGGCATGGCGGACAAAATAGAATATGCACAGCTTCTGAACGATGCGTCGGAGATCAGGATGCTGAAATACGATAAGGGAAGTGAAAATCCTACTTTGTTATCAACAGGTAAGTCAGTACTTACCCTTGAACTCCCCGTTAAAAAACCAAATGTTACAGTACCTGTAATTGAGCTGTTTTTGAAAAATTAATAAATATATAGACAAAGTGCCTTCATTCAATTATAATTAATTAATGGAGGTAGGATATCTGTGAGCTTTTTGGATAAAATAAACAGGCTTATCACAGAGTCATTTAGAGCAACAGGTAAATATTTTTACAGCAAAATAATTACAAGTATTATTATTGCAGTAATATCCTACATAGTTTTCAGATTACTGGGTGTCAAGTTTTCCGCTGTTTTATCCGTTATACTTGGCACCACAAATCTTATTCCGGCTTTTGGTCCTTGGGTTGGAATTACTGTATGTGCACTGATTTCCGTATTCCAAGAACCATTATACGCACTTTATGCTTCGATTACTGCACTCATTTTGCAGCTTCTGGAACAGTTTCTGCTTATTCCTGTTTTTGCCGGAAAAGCACTGGATTTAAAACCGCTTGTTATCATATTTGCAGTAATAATAGGCAGCGTTC
>CAZANH010000281.1:0-5779 GCA_964486515.1 uncultured Eubacteriales bacterium | reverse complement strand
GTCTTATAAAGATTAAGTTTTAAAGCAATTGCGCCAGCCATATAATATCCTCACAAGAACAAGTGTTCTAATAAGGATAGCATATTATGTATTATAAATTTCTGCATCAGCTTGAATTTTGGCATTGCCACACTGAATACGACAAGTATTAAACAAAGTAGTATTAAAACCGCAAGAGCAATAATCCACGACATTGAAGCACTCTTGCCAACAGCCCTTATTATTCCCCCGATACCCATTATAGGTGCAAAAAATACCATCCTCATCATAATCACAATTAACATCTGTATCTGTGTAATGTCATTTGTCGTTCTCGTTATGAGTGATGCTGTTGAGAACTTATCGAACTCTATGCCCGAGAAATTCTCGATTCTTACAAAAGTACTCCTTCTCAAATCCCGTGCAGCTCCTGCAGCTGTTTTTGCCGACAGAAATCCGACCGTAATGGCACAAGCCCCTGCAAGGAGTGATATTAAGAGCATAATAATACCTGCGTTTATTATGTATCTGTTCTGAATTTTATCGGTATTTATACCAAGCTCGGTATATTCGGCTTTGATAGGAGCTGCTGAGGCTTGTATAATCATACTGTCATCTAAAACACCAAACTGCTTATTCATAGCATCAAACATCTGCATACGCTGCTCTGCAGGAAGCTTTGTAAGCAAGTCAAATACATCAGTGTCAGCGGGAATATTTCTCCCATTGAATGAAATTACACCATTTTCAGCCTCCGCTACCATTTTTTCAATACCCCCCACTGCAAGGAAAGCTTTGCCCATTATAGTGTTTAAAGTCTCAATATTTGTCTCATCCTTGTCATTGAGTACATATACCGGTTCTTTTTCAAGGACCGGATAATCTTTTAAATACTTTTCAAAATCAATACTTCCTTTATCTATCAAATTATAGCTGGCAAGCACATAATTTTTATCTTCTTCATTCATAAACAGTACGAGTTTAACCATTTTACTTTGCCTTAACGCCTCTGGTACTGCACTAACGATTCCCCCCTGCTGTATGCCCTTATTTACAATATTGGACATATAATCGGGCAGTGCAAGATTGCACATTGCCTGTATAAAAAGCAGAGCTATTGTAAGTATTATCATAAGCGTGTACGGTTTTAAATATTTTGCCAGTTTAGTCATTTTCACATCAACCTCAATCTTATATATTTATATCTTTATTCTCATCATCTTTATTCTCATCATCTTTATTTTCATCTTTTATTCTTTCATCTGACACACTGTGCTTTTCCAGTATTTTCTTAAGTGTATCAAGGCCTTCAACAACTGTGTCCAGTTCTTCAGGAGCAGCTTTATTCATAATTACTTCGAACCATTTTTCCAGTTTATTAAAATGTTTACGCGCTTCATTTTGAAACTTGGAGGTCACACAAACATACACGATTCTTCTGTCTTTATCACTTCGCTTTCGCTCAACAAAACCATTCCTTTCCAGCCTGTCAACTATACCTGATACTGTGCTGTTGGAAAGCCCAAGTTCATTGCTCAGGTCACTGATTTTCATTTCACCCTGCTTTGCCAAAATCCCCATAAGCATACCCTGCGGTCCTGTTATATGTATTCTCATACCCTCAGGACTGTTTCCATGCATCTCCCTGAACTGGTATTCAATATTTTGTTTTATCGCATCCATAACGTGCTTTAGCACTTTTACCGCCCTTATGCCCTTGCTTTTTTCATCCACCCGGCTCCCCTCCCTTCCAGTGCCAGTGCAATATCCCGCAAAATTTATATAAAAAAAGTTTCGCTTCAATATATTTTGCATACGAAATATTTTACATCATATATCCACTGTCTGTCAATCATTAATTAAATGGTTGAATGGTAGGGGATAGGCTTTACACAGATATAGCGATGGGTGTAAATAACGGGATTATTTCTGTGCTTTTCCCCTCCAATACTTGCATTCACCGAAATAATGTCATTACCAGTGCTGACATATGCAACAATCGCAATTTCAGCTATTTTGCTTTTATCTTTTTCATCACAAAAACACTATTGCCGGATTCAATAAAACTTAAATTATGATTGCCTGCTGCAATGGCCTTAATCACAGAGAAATAGCTTCCCACTTCTGTTACCTCACGCTGCAGCAAGAAGTTTGGTTAATCGTAAAGAAAACTGGACTTTGACAATATATTCTTTTCAATAATGGAATAAATGTCCCTGTTGTCATGAAAAATTTCAATGTATTTTGGTGCTCCGCCTGTAACAGCGTAGTATTCAATCCGCTCTTTACGGGATTTTGCGGGGAAGAACTGATGATAACATGCAAATGATAATTGTTTGAGCTTTATCTGACCGGTTCTTCTGCCATAGAGAGAATTATTATAATTAAGTATCTGGTTTTCCATCATAGAGATATGTAATCCGCATAGAATGACCATTATGTTTTTTCTTTCAGAACAGTATCCCATATCTTTTGAAAAGCAGAAGGGAAAGCAGGATTGAATTTACCAATATATTGAAACTCATCGATGATTAAAAGCAGTTTTTCATCTATAACTTTATCGCAAAGAATCTTGAACAGGGTTTCCCAGTTATCTGTTTTTGAGTTTTTTAAGGTAAAACCCTTTGCGAGCATATTCTTCATCAAAGAACGAATTTCCTTTTCTCTGTCCACAAATTTTATCATTCATAACACCTCTCATATATTATAATTTCAAGTATAAAATTTTATTTCTTATATCAGGTTTTTAAATAGCATCTATAAATAGATGTGTTTATCCTAATGTTCACTAAGTAAAAAGTTGCTATAAGAAAATTGAATCTGAAAAGTCAATGGAGTAGAATATTTAAAAAGTAAGAGGGAATAAATTTAATAAAAGTTACATTCCGCTAAATGATATAAAATAATGTTATCGGCACGGCGTGATGAATGCTTTTTATGCTAGTGTACGCTTGCTTAGGGAAATGCTTCGAAGTGGGATATACGCTCTTAACTCTACAATTATCGAAACACATTCTGATTTTCCGGGGTGTGGTAAAACAAAAAGGAGAAGGGAAGGCCTCAACGACGACCTTCCCGAATACGAATACATATCTGGCTTCAAATTATTCGTCCTTTACGAAGTTAAATTACAAATAATTGTCGCCATGTATGCGGATTTTCCCTATCATGGTATTTCATCTGTACCCCAGTTTACTATTGAATAAACGTCTTGAGAACCTATTTTAATAAACCCAGCTCCAATACCAAGATATACTCCTACTTCGACTTCAGCAGTCAACCTTAAGATAGTATTGTTACTATGTAAAGTAACATTAAGATTTTTGCTATCTATTTTTCGTACAATAATGATATTTGGTGAATCTATATCAACCCATGCGCCGCCTGAACCCGTCCAACAATCATCGTCATATTGCCCAGAAACGCTGTATTCCAGAGTAAACCCATCAAAATCTGATGTTGAATACAACATAACAGTCCCGCTAGAACGCATACTGGCATATTTTTCACCATCAAAATCAGTTTCATTTCCCAAAAAGTATTTGATTTCTTTGAATTCACTCGGCTGTTCATCAAATTCTTTAATAGCCTTTTCTAAATCTTTTACAGTAAAAATGGTAGATGCTTTTTTCGCATCTGTTCTTACAAAATTACTTGCATCTATTCCCAAATATTCTAGTACTTCATAAATGTTATCTTCAGTAATTACTGTGTTGTGAGAAATTAAACTCCCCCTCTCTTGTGCATGAATGGGAATAATTGATACAAATGACACACAAACAATGATGCATAAACAAATTGCTTTTTTTAACATAAATTACTCTCCTTTTAAATAATTGTCTTGATATATATTATCATATATGATATTATATATCAAGTATTAATTTATATATTTTTTGAGGTGTTATATGGAATTATTGTTTAAGTTTTTCGCTAGCTTTATTATAATATTAATTATTGTTTTGCTTTTCATAAATCTATCAAGGTATATAGGTTCAAAGATTTTAAATGTTTTTCGAAAACCAAAAGACAAATAGTTATTTACACATTAAACTACATCAATATCGTTTTTGCAATTTGTTATTGAAACGGACATACTATTTTTTTCTTTGAATAAAGAAAAATTTGCAGTTTTGCGGCAAAATAAAACACAAATTTTTCGAACGCACTTATGCTAGCATGGCAGGCACTGCAACAAAATTGGCGATTTCTACCAAAGAACTATGCCAATGAGTATAGTTTAGTGTTATACGACACTTTTTAAGCTTTGTCTTTTTATTGAGGTTTGACAAAATTCCATATTATTATATCTTCATGAACTTGTGCGGCAAAACATGCATTAAAAACCTTCGGATAAATTCATCCGCTGTTACAGTCATAACCTTTCTTTATTGTCCCTGTAATCTCTCCGCTTAAAGGTGACACAACCGTCCTTTATGCTCAATATACGATTATTGGATATACAAACTCTGTGGGTATATCTACCCAGATAAAATATCACAGCTTCCGGTCCGTTAAAGGTTTCCTTGCAGTATACTATCCAATTTTTCATATACAATGAATTTTAAAAGCTATGAAACAATTGTTCATTACCGTATTCGAGAATACTGCCATGGAACTTTAATCTCCTGCTGAATAAGCTTCTTTGAGCATATAATCGAAAGGGTAATGTTGAGACTTGAGTACCCTAACAGTACTTCAATGACAAATATACTCACTCCTTAAGCGTCAAACTTTTACCACCTACAACGAGTTAACACTTTTTAGTTGATTTGAAGATCAATGTATGAAAGATTTAATCCATTGCAGTTCTCAGCTCTCTAACCAGCTTCCCAACATTTTCAACAGATTCATTCGCATTTTTACCAAGCTCCACCTGCTTTACAATCGCGCTGCCTACAATAAGACCGTCCGCATATTTTTTAAGATGCTTTATATGTTCAGGTGTTGATATGCCAAATCCTATTGCCTTTGGTATGGTTGAAACCCTGTCTATATATGAAAAGAATTCCTCAAAATCGGTAGAAAACTCATTCCGCATTCCTGTAACCCCCATTGATGATACACAGTACAGAAATCCCCTTGCGTCGCAGGCAATTTTTTCGATTCTTTCTCTTGATGTCGGCGCTACAAGTCTTATTGAATGTACATTATATTTTTTGCATGCATCGGCAATTTCACTACTTTCCTCGTAAGGCAGGTCGGGTATTATTACACCATCTATTCCAGAATAGGCACAGTCTTTAAAAAACCTGTCAATTCCATATTGGAGAATACAGTTATAATACAGCAGATATAAAAGCGGCACTGCAACTTTTTCTCTGATTTGTGTAACAGTTTTCATAACATCGCTGATTCGTATTCCATTTTCCATCGCTCTTTTGTTTGCGTCCTGTATTACAGGGCCTTCCGCTACAGGGTCAGAATAAGGTATCCCGAGCTCAATAATATCTGCACCGCTGGCTTCCATTTCTTCTACAAGCCGTGTTGTTATTTGAAGGTTTGGATCTCCTGCGGTTATAAAAGTGATAAGAGCTTTTTTATTATTTTTTTTGAGTTCCTCAAATTTTAAATCTATACGATTCATATCCAATTTATTCATTTTGAATTCTCCTTTACTGTAAATTTATATATGCGGCTGTTGCGTACACATCCTTATCCCCTCTACCCGATAAATTCACTATCATAATCTCTTCTCTGCTTAGATAGGAAGTTGCTTTTTCAAAGCTCATCTGTTGTTTAGATATAATTAAACATATATACCATATGCAGGTAATTTTATAGTATGTTTTGGATACAA
>CAZANH010000280.1:0-2458 GCA_964486515.1 uncultured Eubacteriales bacterium | reverse complement strand
TAACAGGCGGGCGAATGAGTTCAACACTGCAGTACCCGAATGCGCTTGCAGGATACCTGGCTGGGATATACTTCATAGTGCTGTTCCTTGTTATGACATCTGAAAAACTGTGGCAGAAAAGTGCCGCAGGGATAATAAGTTATATTATAATAGCTTCATTTATTATGACCGTCAGCCGCGGGGCATACCTTACAATGTTTATAGCGGCTGTGGTAATATTGGTGATTCTCCCGGGGAAAAGCAGGATAAGAGCGGTATTCTATTCAATAGCGGCATTATTTTCAGCAGCCCCAGTAGTTTATATGCTTTTGAGTGGGTTAACCAAGGAATGGTCTGCGAAAAGGTTTTGGGTATTATTTGCAGCGGGTGTTGCAATTGCGGCAATAGCGTCTCTTGTTATAAGCTCTACAATTAAATTTTTCGAAAGGATTAACTGGAAAATATATGCCAGCATTTTGGGGATAGCAATTGCTGCCGGAGTAATAGCTTCAGTATTTCTTTCCAACAGTACGGAACCTTTTACAGCAAAACATTCCGAAACTGACAAGGATAAAACAATTTATATTTCAAGAAATCTGATATTGAATCCCGGCAAGGATTATATACTGTCCTTTGATGTAAATGCAGAAAACCCTCTGGATAAACCGTATGCATATTATGCTTCAATTAGCAGCAGAAATAAAGCCAATATATTGTTTGGAGGACAGACAATTCTATCATCATTAAGTGAAAAGCATACGGATGGAGAAGAAAAAAGGGGAATTGATTTTTCCGTACCCTCTGACAGCAGAGTTGTAAATATAAGTTTCAGAAACTATTACCAGGGAACCGGTGTTGTATTATCAAATGCAAGAATCATGGATGGCAATACAGGTAAAATTGTTAGAGAATTACCTCTTTCGTATAAATATTTACCTGACAACATCATAAGCAGGTTTGAGGCAATGAGTGCATCAAACAGCAGTATAGCCCGATTGATTTTTTATAAGGATGGTTTGAAGGTTTTCAAAACCAGCCCTGTTTTTGGACTTGGAGGAGGGGCATGGGCACTGGTCTATATGGTATATCAGTCGTATCCCTATTGGAGTACGGAGGCACATAACTATATACTCCAGCTTGGTATAGAGACTGGTATAGTGGGCATTATAATACTTGCTCTACTGGTATTGGCCTTAATTTTGATTTACGTGTGGGAGCGTAAAAAATATAAAACAGACAATACTGGTCATTGCATAATGCAGTCCTGCCTGTTGGTATCAATTTTAGCACTTTTAATACATTCGTCAATTGATTTTGACTTCTCACTCCCTGCAATAATGCTTGTTTTCTGGGTACTAATAGGTATTTTTAATGCGGATTTCAAAGAAAACAGGAAGCCTGAAATCAAGGGTACAAAAAAAGAGGATTCGTCTAAAAAAAGTTCAATGGCTTTTGTTGAAAGACATATTGTAAATGTGAGAAAAATCAGCATAAAACCTGGATACGGATTAATGGTTTCAATAGTGCTGCTTGCAGTTTCAGCAATGCTGTTTTCTGCTTTGATGCATGCAGATGCGGCAAATACCGCGGAAAAAGGCAATGATTATAAAAAGGCGGCAGAACATATGAAAAGCGCAAGTACGCTTGATCCATTGAATCCTCAATACAGGATTGATTATGTCAAGTATTTTATAAAAAGCAAAAATCTCACGTCAAATGATATTGCAGAAGCAGACAAACAAATAGGAGCAGCCTTGAACCTTGGTAAAAATGATGCCGATGTTCTAAAAGCAATTGGTGAATACTGGCTGAGAAGAGGGTTATATGACGAGTGTATTGAATATACAAAGAAGTCAATGTACTTAAGGCCTTTTGAAGATACGGAATGGCAAAAATTAGCATGGGCATATTCACAGGTAGTACAGTATTTGATTAATAAGAAAGAATCTGAAAATGCAACGAATTATATTGATGAAGCAATGGAAATGTTAAAAAGTGCGGAAGAAATAAACAAGAATAACTTAAATCCCATTATATTTAATAATGACACAATGCATATGATTGAAGGGTTGCTCAATGTAAAAGGATATTTGGAACAGAAAGCAGGAACCGAATTCAAAAAACTCATATTTCTTAATATCCCTAATATAGATGTGGATGCGGACAGCATACCCGATCAATGGGAGAATACGCCTGCACAGAATGTGACCCTTTCCTATTCGGAGGATGGCTACATGAGTGCGGAAAGCCTGCTCGAAAAAGATAAATGGGTATATGTCCTGAGCAGGGACCTTAAGTTTGAAGCATCAAAATCCTATTTTCTGGAGGTTGAAGCTGAAACAGGACAAGAGGACAACTCAATGCTCTATTATGTGACAGGTATTTCGAGCAAGGCGTTGAAAATGGAATTATCGGATGATGGCAAATACTATGCTGAATTCAAAACACCTGATGATTTCAAGCCTAATCGAAACAGGCT
>CAZANH010000279.1:0-3640 GCA_964486515.1 uncultured Eubacteriales bacterium | reverse complement strand
GGCAAGAATAAGAGTTCAGGTTTCAGCAGTTCATTCAAAAAACGACCTGGATTATGCAATAGATGCCTTTGTCAAATCAGGCAGAGAGATTGGAATTCTGACATGAAATAAAATACCGCAGCCTCCGGCCGCAACCAAAAAGTATGCCTACGGCTGCGAGAAGTCAGGAGTCAGAAGTCAGAATTCAGAATACGGAAATCAAAAATACAAAACACTCATAATAAGCTTGATTACTGGATTTTAGGCATACTTAAAACAAAAAGGTTGTTTTTTTTGTTAACTTTTGAAAGACAATAATATAATGAGGAATCAGTAATAGCCAACACGAATTTATCTTCTTTAACTCTCAGGAAACTATGCCTTCCTGCAGGTTTTTCATCTTCATATATGAATGAAAGGTCAACGGGCACATCATCCCAGTCGCCGGAAAGAGGATCCTTTTCATCCAGGTAAAATTGCATACCAATCTAGTTTCTATTTCTTTTACATTTGCCTGCAAACTTGCTATTTTGTTGTTCAAATTCAACAGGTGGCTTGAAGACAAAATAATTCAGCAAGCCTTATTTATATACTGCCATACAGTTGTCTATTACTAGGTTGTGGTTCAAGGAAGATTCTTGTGCCATAATTACCTCCAAATATCATCTGAAGATATTTTATATGTAAGATCAATGGCATTTACCACCCCGTCATCCGATTCTGAAAGGACGGTTGAAGAGCTGCAAAAGAAGCATTGAATCAAATAGAGAAAAAGAAATATGACAAAAGAGCAATGTATTCGGGAGTTAAAGAAGTAGTAAAGATAGGCCTGGGATTTAAAGGCTAGGAGCTGAAACTGGCTCTCGGACAACAAATAGAAAACATGTGAATATTACAGTGAAACTTAAGTTGGATTAGGCTCTAATATTTACTGCACAAGAGGTTTATCTCCTCTCTTTTGTTGAGCAGCCACTGTGCATCTCCGGGATATTGTGTAAATGTAATGGGGTTGTCCAGATCTTTTTCCAGGATATCAATAACAGCATCACGACCTATTTTATCTTCCAGCAGCTTGAGTGCCCTTAAGTCCTGAAGTGCTTCATTTAAAACCTTCATCCTTATTGATTCCAGGGGGCCGTTCTTTCCCGGATAAACCAGAAAAGCATCTCCTGATGGAAATGCATAGCCTGCATCAGTTACCCTGAATGGGTCTATGGGATATAATGAATGATGTGAGTACCAGAAATTATAACCCCAGTGAAGAAAACCCTTTATATCAAATTTATAAAGCTGTATGCCAAGTATGCGGTTTCTGGCTGATGGCATGTTGAAAAAGCGGTTGGACACTTTTTTATATTGTGAACAGCAGTAATAGGTCCATAGTTCAGGGATATTGTTTTCAAGAAAATCATTCAGATGGTTTGTGGAGGGGATGGGATTCTTAACCAGGCCTTTTTCATAAAACCGGTAATTTGATAGAGCATCGATAATTGGAAACTCTTTAAGTTGGTCCTTTACTGCCTCCACAGCATTCCCATATGACTCGGTATGCTCGAGTGAAGGTTCATCAGAAATATGGAAAAAGCTTTTTTCCTGCAGGTTGTGTTCCTTTATGAAATAAACCAGTGCCTTGAGAAACATTTTAAGAAAGTCCCTGTATTCATCCCCTGATGCATCGGTATCCCATCCGAACAGTCTCTTTTTTTCACCATTTACATCCGCAATTATTTTGGGAGCATGCTTTGCACCCCATTGGGTAAACAAATGAGAAAATTCAAAATACTCTATCCCGATGGAAAGGCACATATCTATCCATCTTTTGAGTTTGTCAAAGCAAAATTGATATGTCCTTCCTGTTTTAACCACATCAACGAGCTGTACTGTAGGTCTTTCCCCTCCCACCTCAGTATCAAGCGGCGGTGTAAAGATTGGAGTCAGTATCATGTTTATTCCATGTTCAACCGCAGTCCTTACATATTTTTTCACCAATGTCCAGTATTCTTCACTGAACACCTCCAGACCATACCAGGTGGAAATGCAGTCGCTGTGAAACCATTCTGTATGTATCAAATCCTGCTGGGGAAGTACTGCATCCAAAATTTCAAGTTCAAACCTTTCTACTGATATATCTTCTCCTGTGAACAGACTGAAAATTACTTCAACAGGGTAAATACCAGGTTCAATCCTTCCACCGGGGTTCACTGTAATCCACAGAGACCTCCACTGACCGGGTATCAGCACAGCACCTTTTTTGTCCATACGCTCGAGAAGGTCAGGATATAATCCTGCTTCAGTCCTCAATATGTTATCATCATGATCAGGATAACAGGGCATTTCAGAAGGAACAAGCCCAACCTTTCTCAAGGTAGTACATGACGAAAGAGGAGACTCAACTCTTACATTCACCATCTTTGGACGGTTTCCCATCTTCTGACTGCCTTTGTACGCAGCCTGGAAGGAATATGTTTCGTTTCCAAACATGGAACAGTATCTTTTGTTTTCGCAATCCGGCTGCTCATCCGCAAAAACCTTCTCAAGTGAGCTGACCAGCCTTGTTTCAATAATGCTTTTCATTGTGACTTTCCTTTCATTCACAGATATTTTCCAAGCAGGAATATAAAGCTGTTCTCTAATACTGCAGCAAAAAATACCATGATATTAAATATTACGCTGTAGAACTTATAATAAATATATTCTATCATATTTAAGACAGTAATTAAAGTGTAAAAATTGTAGTGACATGAACATACTCTAGTTTAATCAAACAAAAAAAGCAAGTACTCTGTACAAATATTTTTCAAATGGTATAATAAGTATATAGTCAAAAATGAACGGAGGAGCCATTCTCGGGATGGAAAATTGTAAAGTTTTAAAAATATAGTGCAAGGAGTGAAATTACATGACAAACAAAAAACTTTTTTCAAGAAAAGAACTCATTGAGAAGGGATATCCTTTTGGAAAGGCATTTGAAGGCATACCAATGGGGGATGCGGATGTTGAGTGGAAAAGGACAAACCCCGACATTGTGGTATACAGGCCAAAGGGAAGCGGCATCTACGACGGAGACAACGAGCATTTTCTGGTTTTTGAGGCGCCGAAAAGCGATGAGCTGATGGCGGTATGGAATCAAAGTTCATGTGAGGGAAGAGGAGACAACCATCTGGTGATTTCTAGAAGCAAAGACGGGGAGAAATGGTCACAACCAGAGTATCTGGTTGGCTCGGAATATGGCGAGTTTGGAAACCAGGCCAGCTGGGGATTTCCAATTGTAACAGAAAAGGGCAGAATATATGTAATATATTCAAGACAGGCAGAGCAATATGACAACGCTGCAAGCATGAGTGGCACCATGGGGTGTATCTATTCAGACGATAACGGAATATCATGGAGTGAGCCGGATAACATACGTATGCCTGTATCAAGGTATGACAATCCTGATGTCAGCAAACCAAAAAACTGGATTGTGTTTCAAAAACCCATCAAGGATAAAGACGGGTACTGGTTTACGGGATATACACTTTGGACATCCTATGCTGTCTATCCTGAAAAAAAGGAGAGAAGCTGGATTAACAAGGATTCGAGATGTATGTTCATGCGGTTTGTTAATATTGAGGAAAACCCTGAACCAAAAGATGTAAAGATAGAGTGGCTTCCTGACGGG
>CAZANH010000278.1:0-4884 GCA_964486515.1 uncultured Eubacteriales bacterium | reverse complement strand
TTCGGATTCGACCATATCGTCTAGAGGAGATTGTTTGCATTGCTGGTGCGACCTTACGCGTTGTCAAGACGAGAGTATTGATCAAGAAGTATGCGCCCCCCTGATTAAATGGGATAAACTGCCTTGAAAGTGATTTAGAATATAACATACAAGGTAATTGCGAGTAAATAGTAATTATTCGCAATTACCTTGTATGTTTGTGTAAATGATTGTATAATATATTATGAGGTAACAAACTATAGAAAAGTCAAGTACTTATATCGGGTAAACTGTAAAACATTCAATTGCCATAACGATTTAAGAAGTTCTATTTTGTTATAGATAACTTTTCACTTAACCGCTTCAGTTTAGTAATTGGTTGTTTGAATTACGAAGGATCCGAAGCCTCCAGATTCGTTTTTAGATGATGAATAATTATGACGAGTTTTTTAGCGAGATGAACAAGGTCTATTCGATGGTGCTTGCCTTCTTGTTGTTAAAAACGTAACATACCGGATCATGAATCAGAACTCTCATACAAACGTTGATCAGGGGAGCGTGAAGATACTTACTGCCGCGCTTACGAAGCCTACCCGTAGAGGACATGGTTCTCGATCGTTTGATCGTTGAATCAAGACCCACACAGGATAACATTTCAGCAGGCTTTGAGAAAAACGAGATCTCTCCGTATTCGCAGAGGATGATTGCCGCAGAATGACTCCGATGCCTTTGATGGTGTGAATCTTGTTTGGATACTGATCCATCAAAGATTGGATTAGATGTTTGGTTTCATCGATATCCATGGAGGGTAAGAAGTGACTTAAGGTTTTCACCATAATCAACTTTAGCTTCCAAGCCTATTATCATGACTAGCTTCACATAGGGTCTCAATCGATGAAGGAGTTCTTTAAATCCAGACCGGCTGTTCTCAAATGAGAACGGATGATCAACTGTTTCAGTGGCGATGAAACAGCCGTGCTTGTACTTTGAAATATCGATACCGATATAGATCATAAGTACACCTTTAAAAAGCATGCTTACATGTGGCAAGCATCACCTCAAAACAGGTTGAACTATAAAAAAACGGAACAAATCCACAGTACAGTATTCGCTTATTGAATCAGACCGAAAGGAGTAAAGGTTTAATGCGTCTTAAGTTCTAACATAATACGCTTTAAATCTTACATGTAAATCATGAGAAAAGAAGTTCTTGATATTTTTATTAAAAAGTTTAAAAATGTTGATTATGCTTATAAAGATGAGATTTTTGACTTTTTTTCAGATTATTATCCCAATTTATCAAACAGCACCTTTCTATGGAGATTATTTGAACTAAAAGATAAAGGGATAATCACAAAAATATCAAATGATATGTATCAAATCAATGACAAAAACTATAAGAATTCTTTTTCTTTGCCAATTCAAGATGATATTGTTACGAAAACACTTATGAAGTTCAATGAACCACTTGATAATAGACACTCATATAAAAATGATGAAAAAATGATATGCACGTGGGATTTGAGTATTTTAAATTCATTCACTAGTCATCAATATTCCAAAGAGATTGTCTTTGTTGAAATCGATAAATATAGAATTGAGGAGTTATTTTTTGAACTTAAGGACAAACTTAGTGATAAGTATTATATAAGCAAAGAGTATAACAAGGATTACGATCATATTGCATTAGAGGAAAGAATCATAATGATTAATGCCTTAGTAAAAAGAGCCCCATTAGAAAAAAGATACGCAAGACTAAATCATTATATAGTGTCTCCGAAACTTGAGAAAATCCTTGTGGATATTATTGCAAATAAAGAGATTTTCACCATGTACGACAAAGCATCAATTAAAGAGATATTCCTGAATTCTTATGAAAAATATAATCTAGATTTTACAACGTTGCTTTATTATGCTAAAAATAGAGGGATTAGAAAAACGGTACGATTATTTATTTCACAAGTATTGGGGGTGAAACTGGATGATAAATAGAGCGACCTTTGAAAGCCAATGGATTCGAACTTTTAATGAAAAACCACAAAAAGCAAATCCTCAGATCATTGAAAAGGAAATACATGCTCTACAACTGCTTGAATTTCTCTCTCAAACACAACTACATTTTATATTCAAAGGTGGCACATGTTTATCGTTGATATTGCAGCAATTCACAAGATTTTCGGTTGATATTGATATTATTACTAATGAAAATATCGACGCTGTTAAAAGCGCTATTGAATTTATTGATTCTCAAAATTTCTTTATTAGAGTTGAAGAAAATAGTCGAGACACAATAAGTAAAATTGAAAAAAAACATTTTAAGTTTTTTTATAATTCCGTTATTGCCAATAAAGAGGATTATGTACTTCTCGATATCGTTTTTGAAACAAGTAGCTATAAAAACATTCAAAAGAGTAAGGTTGATTTTCTCTTATTGCAGTCTTCAGAACCCTATTACTTTGTTAATACGCCTTCATTAGAAGAGTTGTTAATGGATAAATTGACAGCTTTCGCACCGAACACAATCGGCATTACATATGAATCTGAAAAATACACAGAAATTATTAAACAAATGTATGATGTGTCTATTATTAGTAAATCTCTTGGCCACAACCGTTATCCTATTGATACTTATATTGAAATGGCAGATAAGCAAATCTCATGGCGAGAGTTAAAGTTAACTTATAGAGGTGCTTTAAAGGACTCAATAACAACATGTTTGAATATTTTGACTTCCGGGGCGTATGATAAAGAAAAATACGATCTATTAGAAAGAAGTATGCGGGGATTCAATGGCTACGTCTATGGAAATAGGTTCAATTCAATCGATCTTCAGATTTGTGTTATAGATGCATTGAGAACAGCTACCATCGTTTATGTTGGTGGAATAGTTGCATATACGGCCGTGAAAAAAATGGATATAGATATTAGACTGATCCCTGAATTTAAGGCCCATTATAAGGTTCTAAGAGGAGAACTCTCTAGATCTGGATATTTTGATATCCTTGTTGAAACCTTGTCAGTTGTAATCGATTCAAATATTCTATGAGGAACAAGGTAAATGCGAAAATAATATAATTATTCGCATTTACCTGGATAGCTACATATGTTTAGAAAGGAAATCAAAAAATGGATTTTAAATATGACGAGAAGTATCTTGATACAAAAGAAGTAGCTCAAAAATGGGGGTTATCACAGAGGACAATCGCCAGTTACTGTAGAAAAAAATATATACCTAAAGCATACAAAAAATCAAACACTTGGAAAATACCCGTGGGATCTCTTAAGCCACTAAATGCAAAGGAAACAAGGAATGCATTATTCCTGATTTCAAAGATCCATAACTATCTAATTATCGATCATGATTACACTTCAAAACAATTGGAATCATCACATGAATTATCACCAATACTCGACTATCTTGAGAGTTTTGGCTATATATCTTTTAAAGATAGTTCGAATCACATAACAAAAGTGCTTGTTACCGAGAAAGGCATGAGTGTGATGAACAGCGGTAAAGGCTTGTCCATCACTGTTGAAGTCTCCTCCCTAATTGATGTAGTTACCGCAATATTGAGACTTGCTACTGTTTTAGGTGCGAAATAATGCCACTATATACAGATATCCAATCACATACTTCCATTCATTCTAGTGAAGTGGATCTGTTTAGAGGTTTTATGAAAGCCCTGAGAGGGATAGGGTATACAGATGAATTGCATGGCATAAAACATCAAGCCCAGTTTGATAACCCCTTAAACGCTACTAAACACGTTAACTGTGAAATTTGTGATATTTTGATATTCGTCTATAATGGAACACAAGCGAGATTTACTTTCCTTCAAAACAAAAAGAAGTTTTCCAAAAAGTATAAGGGAATCAATAATATATCTTTGCCACTTAGACAAAGATACTTATTAGGTAATTTCCCTCAGATATTTATGAAAAATAAAGAAAAGCATATTCCTGCTGATATTTTTTCAAATAGAAGCTTAGATTCGATTGGATCTTTAGGAGTATTTTATATAGACGCATCCGGCCGAATTAATATGGATTATTCAATCATGAGCCTCATGTCAACAACTAAAAGTTTTAATGCATCCGATTATGACAAAAACCACAACCGCACTTATACTTTTAGTGGCAACATTAATAATATCAGAACAGTTCATTCCTTCGAGGAAGTCGAAGCGTGTATTAATCTTCCCGAATTTGAAAACCATTTGTTGAATATGAAAGTTGGCGAGCCTCTAGAAAAATTGGAGAAATCATATGCAAATTACATCCTTTCTTCAATTGAAGAAACGATTAGCATGGATCCTTTTGATGAAAATGGAGATATATTACTTGACATACAAGAAATACGTAGAGAGCATGAAATAAAAAAGCAAGATTTTAATAGACGGAGTGTTCCTACTTTTCATGTTGCTGTTATCAATACAAAAAAGAATAAAACCTAAATTCCCGCAACACCTAGCCAGGATCCCAACATCTAAATGCCAAGATTCGTCCGTTTCATGGATTTGCTTAAGGTCCACCCCTACTCTTGACATAAACCCATAAAATCCGGCATTTTATAGGGTACTTGGGGTCAAACTATCAAACTCGGGAAAATTTTTCCGGCCGAAAATCAACATAAATGAATAAGATTTGCTCTTATTTTACCATTTATATTCGCATTTATTCAAAAAATCTATGTCCATAAATAGTAAGTTAGAATCGTCTATAAGTTGGAAATTCCTTAGTTCGTGTATAATTTCCCCTATGGGGATCCAAAGGGTTTCTTACACACAAAAAACAGCAACCGAATCTTCATATCTCGGTTGCTGTTTTTTACGGCTCTATAATTACTTTAGGGGTGGGTCCTTGAATTAGGGGTTTACAAAAAGCATAAGCAAGTCCTAAAATAGA
>CAZANH010000277.1:0-2264 GCA_964486515.1 uncultured Eubacteriales bacterium | reverse complement strand
CTTTATCACAAAGAGTGTTCGGTGATATATTTATTTTAATTAAATTAGGGGAATTTTATATAAGATGTAACCTATTGATTTATAATACATAATATGTTAATCTTCATATAGCGAGGAGTATATGATAAGTGCAAACATCGATAGAACCCTCCTGTTAATCCGTCAGATAGAAATTATCTGGCAAACTGGTTGTTTAGTCAGGTTGTTTTATACTTTAATGACTTATCAACCAAAATGCCTCAATATAAAAAAAGGTCAATCCAGGATTCACCAATAGCATGAATGACCGTATACCATAGTGACAAGTCAAAGAGATTT
Source organism: uncultured Eubacteriales bacterium (assembly GCA_964486515.1). Taxonomy (GTDB): domain Bacteria; phylum Bacillota; class Clostridia; order Acetivibrionales; family CAZANH01; genus CAZANH01. Next base: position 1,946 of record CAZANH010000277.1, on the reverse strand, counting down.
TATTGTAATAACACTGAATGCGAACTGAAAACTTTTGTCGAACACATTAAAGTTTCAGACAGTGAGAGGTTAATATTCCATAAGCCCTGAGAAATTTATTTCGGTCAGAATACTTTAGCTCACATTATTGTTTGTATAATATACAGTACATTATCCATAAGAATTAAGATAATATAGGAACCGTCTGCTTTAGCTTTGTAAAAATACTTGTAGCTTTTTTTTGAATTGATTACTGCATTAATATTATCTTTCCTAAAACCAGTATCCTCAAAAAAAGTTGCTACCATATTTTGTACTGACTGACTTTTATCTTTCCATACCAATGAATTTTCTAAATCCTTAACATCATCATACTCAAATATATAAAATACACTACCGTTTATTGGAAACCCGCCTGTATTGGATGCCACTTTCACTTTATGCTCAGGCACCGGAATTCTAATATCCCAATTTAAAGCCATAGTTGTTGCAAATGTAGGAAATAGTATAGGTTTAATTTTACTATACACATAATATCCTGTAGATAATGAAAAAATAATTGCAAAAGCAGTTATGTATACTATAGTTTTTCTTTTAACCATCTTCAAACTCTCTTTCTGCTCACCTAATAATAGTTAAGAAATTGCCAAAATCTCTAATAATTTCGGCAATTTCTTTAGCTTAATTTTAATATTCGTCTACAATATAAATATTAATATTGTATTCTACTATTGCACCAAGTTCCATTGAGGCAGCTGCATAATTATTAATCAAAGTAACAAATGCATCAGGAACTGAAGATACATCATCAAAATTCCAGTATTCGAAATCATAAGTTCATATATAAATATCCCAATCTCCGTTTATTTTTTCAGCAGCCATGAGATAACCTACATTGTGCAATGCCAAATACATATCAGTTGTACTATTACTCGAAGTCAAGCTCATACTACCCCACTCACTATAATAATCCCCTGCTACTTGATCTAGCTGACTTTTAAAAGAATCCATTTCAGTTTCATAAGCATCTGAATTGCTGCCTTGGAACCTTTTTACCATATATGAAATTGTTCGCATTCTCCCCTGAATGTTATTTTTCTTATTTATTACATTTATTTTTTTTTACAATTCTTATCATACACAAAACTTTAGCTATTGTAAATAATTACTTTTTGTCACATTTTGTTGTAAATTTCGTATATGCCTTATAGCTATATTACAAGGATAAATTTTTTTGAAATTTTTTCTAATCTGTCTTTATACTCTAATTACAGTTTCATCTTTGAAGATAAATTTTACATCGTCTTCATTACGCACAATAACTTTATCAATGACAGCATGCCAAAGAGCCTCATCAAATTCAGATATAATCATATCTTTCTTGAGTAAGACTGATATGAAAATTTCAAGCTTTTTCTGCTTCACATGACGACCTTGGCACTGTTCTTCAACCTTTTCCAACCTGTCTTTAGCCTTTTCATATCTCGACACCAAACCTTCATAGCGTTTCTCGTATTTTTCCTGGTCCATAGCAGAGTGGGCATTTTCTTCAATACACTGGCGTATCATTTTTGAAACTACCTCAACCTCGCTATGCAGCTTATCAACTTCTTTGTCCAGTTTAACGATACCTATACTTTTTAACGAAAGGTCGATTTTCCCTTAAAGGTGTATGCATCTTTTAACGAAAGGGTTCAAAATGCAGAAAAAGCACTGCTAAAAACAGCACAAATTTACCCCTTAAACACCGAAAAGCCCTTATACCAAAGGCTTTCCATTGTATCAAACTTTACGTTTAGATTTGTCTAAAGACTAAAAATTTGATACAATTTAATTATTCCTTACAGGTGTTTTTCAGGTGGGTGCAGTACCAGTTTTTTTTATCAATCTATACAGATGTATTACTCTCCCATTTTTCAATACTTAATTATAAACGCTTTGTTCAATTTTTCATAAAGATTAATATA
>CAZANH010000276.1:0-2610 GCA_964486515.1 uncultured Eubacteriales bacterium | reverse complement strand
TCAAGGGTGATCTTTTTTTGCAGAAACCGTTCTATATAGGTAAACACCGCCTCCTGGGCCTGGGTAACCTGCCAGGCTTCATAGCCTTTGTTTTCCAGAAAGGTGCCGAATGCCCGTAAATCATCCTCTGAAATATCGTCCAATCCGCCGTTGTAGAATTGAAGAAACCTGTTCAGCCACCCCGCATAGTACTTTACCTTATCCAGGGGAATACCCACGGTATCCTGAAAAAACCCGTTTAGATTTTCCTTGCTTGCATCCATGCCGTATTTATATCCTTTATCATTACTAACGTATATTCCATATACCCATTTTATCTTGACAAATCAATACAATAATTTGTAAATTTATTCGATAAAGAGAAAAGCTTGAAAGTTAGTTTAAAAAACATAATCTTTGTTCTGGCGGCGCTGCGCGCCGCCAGAATGCCGAGATGAGCTTCTCTCGGCGTTAGCTAAATTATGACAATTGAAATAAATACTCCGGTTTCGAAATTCTTAAAGAAAATCTCCATATTCTTGGATAATTGTGGATTTGACCCACTGCCGGGTTCACCTGCAGAAAAAGAAATAAGGTCCTTTTCACGCCCAAAATCAGTTGAAACAGCTTTTTCTACGGCATCTCAGTTACTTATAGCTGCTAATGATTATTTAAAGGCTCTGGACAGTTTAGTGGACCAAAAGATGTTTTCTGTTGCACCATGGTCTTGCGCAAGAGGAATGCTAGAAGCCTCTGCCATCTGTACATGGCTATTTGACAAAGGCATCGACCCCAAGCAACGCGTTAGCAGAAGTCTGTCTCTTAGGTATGCATCATTGCGCGAACAAATCAAAATGGCAAGATATGATGATGATAATGCATTAATAAATCAAATTAAAGACCGAATAGAAGATATAGAGAGAATAGCTGTAAGTTTAGGTTTCGAATTGGTGCGAGATAGAAATGGTCATAGAAATGGTATTGGCCAAAAAAAACCAAATATAACTTTGTTGATTGAGGACCAATTCGGGGAAGAGTTACAATATAGAATCTTATCCGGAATGGCTCATTCAAATTACACTGTCTTAACGTCATTGTCATTTACAAAAACCAATTTAGGAAGAAGAAGTGGCGCTGTGCTTAGAGAAGCTGTTCCAATTACGATTCAGACATCATTAGTTTCACAAGCAGCGTCAATATATGTGAAGTGCTTATGGCTTAAAACCATTCAATATGGGTTTGACGCAGCTAAGGCAGCAGTATTATTTGAGGAATTGTATGATGAATTAGGGCTGTCTGATAAAAATGAAAGTAGGTTTTGGAGAGCGATTATAAAAACAGATAGCTAACCACGCCATTCACCAGATGAACTGGTGATGGCCGTCGTTAGCCGAGAAGAGGAATTTCTTAAATTTCTATAAAATTAGATTTGCTATCTTGAAATCGTTTTTGGATAAGAGTGACATCAAATGACAATTGGTAGTGGAAAAGGTAAAATGAATAGAGACAAACTTACAGAACTGGCAAGATTTCAAGAAGGTGACTTATGGGTGCCAGTCGATAATAAGATTTATAAATCAATTGAATGGAAAAGGTTGAAAAAAGAATATCTTAAAAATAATCCTATCTGCGAATCTTGTCTGTCTGATGGGAAAAAAGCCAAGAGCAAATTAGTTCATCATATAATACCGCTACGCAAGGGTGGTGCCTTTTTAGAAGAAGATAATTTAATCGCCTTATGCAAAGAGTGCCATTATGAAATACACAGCTTGTCGGTATCCATTGACGGCAATTTTCCAAATCCGATTTCTTTTGGAAATGCTTCTCCAAAGTTGAGAACTATTTTGTTGGATGTCCAAGATGAAGCATTAACAAATATAAGCACTGGGGACCAAGTTTTTCTCAGAAGACTCATTGGTAAGGCGGTGAATGCTTTTGAAACAGATTATTTAATTGAGGTAACCGATAAATCCGGCGTAGTTTTGGGATTCTTGGATGACTATTTTAGTCATAATTCATACCTCACGTATGATATGGATCATGGTTTGAAAGTTGATGCCTATATCGACAAAATCCACAATAATAATGATAGAGTTGAAATTAGAATACATAGGGACGAAATTAATTGGGGCAAAGCAAAAATATTCGATGATAAGTATAACCAATCTAAAGAATGGAGAAAAAAGGCCATATCTTTGGAGGAAAAGAATCCAGAGCAAGCAGTTAAGTTTTACAGAAAATACATGCAATCACTTTTAGATTTCGATAAATTTTGCAGACAAAATGGAGTGACAGTATGGCGCCATCACGAGCTTCCAATAAAAAAAATTTTGATATTACTCGAAAAGCTTTGCAAGTATGAAGAAGCACTTTCAGAGATAGAACAATACAATCAACTGAATGATGAAATCGGCCTGAGCAAGAGCAGCCTGGAAACCATCGAGAAAAAAGTAAGGATAATTAAAAAAACATCAAAAGGATAGATTGGAAAAATTGTCAATTTTCAGTTTATACAATTATAATTTTGACGCATGGATTCAGCGTGAAAAGGGGGACGACCTTAAATATTCAAATAAATTGACATACTGTATCATTGACCGTATGGTGTAGCTATGCCTCGGATAGCCCGAT
>CAZANH010000275.1:0-1998 GCA_964486515.1 uncultured Eubacteriales bacterium | reverse complement strand
TTTCACATAATCTTGTGCACCATAGAAAAACCGATGAATAACAACATCCTTATTTGCTTCATCTATTATATAAACCAGTACATAATTATTAATAGTAGCCTTACGATAGCCCTTTTTCTTAAGATAAGTATCACGACACCGTTCATAGATGAACGGTTTTTCAAAAAGGCATAACATTTTTCTACTTCATCAAGAAAATTAACAGCGGCTGTAGGGTTTGCAAGTTGTACGGCAATATACGAAACTATACTATCCAAATCTCTATCAGCAAGTTCTGAAACAATCAGCTTATACATTATATTTTTCCCTTATATTTTTTAAGGAAGTATTCCCATCCAATACTTTTTCTTCCGCTATTTGTGTTTCTGCTGCAGCTAATTTGTTATATACATCCATCATAAATAATTTTTTCTCATACATTTCTACACTCATAATAACCATATCGCCGTAGCCGTTTTTGGTAATATATATCGGTTCAGTGGCTTCACGGCACATTTTTGATATATTACTTGTGTTTTTTAAATCTCGAATTGGAATTATATGTGGCATAATTGTCAACTCCTTTCTGTGGTATTATTATACCATAATTATCACTTAAATCACAATAGTAGAATAAAATTTCCCTTCTTTTATTACAGAACTATTAAGTTCGTATTACATTTTTCAAAAAGGGGGTGTACTTTTGCCCAAAAAATCTGCTGATTAATAGAGGAATATTTTTTTCTCTCAAATGTTGATTTAAAAATTTAATATATGTTTTGTTCGGTACGTTCCCCGTATGGCCTGAAAAAGCGAAGCCGGATTGCAGGTACGCCAAGACCACCGTAGCAAAAGGATTAGAGAAATATTCAAGGATATGTGTTAAAATTATTATAGTTGCACATGGAAGTAACCGTGATAGAAATTACACTTTGAAATAGGTTGAAATCTTAAAACTATATAAGTTTCACATAATCTAAATGGATATTATTCATAATATAATTGAGTATAATTTCGAAGAATAAAAAATTTTTGTACGGGCAAAAATATTATTGTGTGTATTGTAAACACATTGACTACGTATCCCCTAAATAGTATAATGTAAGAAGAAAATTGATGGTCGGGAAAAGGCAAAGAGGGGATGAAAGAATGGAGTCATCGACTATTGAAAAATATAATATAAGAGATACAAAAAAAATGTACTCACGCATAAACGACAGAGCGCTTGAAGGTGTCGAGGTCATTACTTTCAATGCCTTTAAAAAGGACGGTACTGCCGAGGTATCGCATATAAAGACAGAGACGCTCGACTATATCTGCAACAAATACTTTATATTCAAACCTTTAAAGGTATATGACAACGAATTGGATACATGGACTATAAGCGTTAATGAAATCAATTTATACGGTGAAGGCAGAACAGAGAAAGAGGCCAATGAAAACCTTATTGACAGTATACTGGAGTTCAAGAACATTTACCTTGAAAAAATTGACCTGTTTTCAAAGCTGGAAAGCATAGAAAAGCAGATGTATATGAGAAAAATCATACGGTGCGGCACTGACAGGGAAAAACTGAAGAAAGTGTTGGGATTAAAATAATGCCTATCCGTTTCAACCAGGGTACAATAAAGCGTCTGCTTGTCCAATTCAATATGAAGCCTTTGAAGAAGGGCAGTTGCATCTATGGAGGCATAGGCCGCGATGGGAAATGGAGAACCTGCAAATTCGATTATCACAAAGATAACGAAATAATAGCGACAGGGACTGCGAGCAGTATCGCAAAATCCCTGCTTTTTTACAATATAAAACTCTATTGAAATTAAAGTATTATTATCAAAGTACGAAAAACTGAAAGCACTATGTAAAAATCAAGATATTAATTTACGGTAAGGAATCCTTACCGTAAATTCTGGAAAATAATTGTGTCAATAACTTTTGAAAATGTCACATAAAAAGCAGTTAATTATTTTGTGAAAATGTCACTTTTAAAATATATATTGATTAAAGGTTCAGTTTCAG
>CAZANH010000274.1:0-4619 GCA_964486515.1 uncultured Eubacteriales bacterium | reverse complement strand
CTTGACTGTATATGAAAAATACGGGTTTAACTTCTCCCTCTTTTGGTAAATCGTAATACTCAAACTTTTTATCAATTTTTCGAGTAGTTTTGTCCATCTTTTTTGTATAAATCAAGTCTTCTATATAAGTGTCCGCCTGTTCTTTTGTAACTATTATGGAACTTACGCTTTTATTCTCTTCAAATATAAGGTAGTGGTGTATTTTATTTTCAATAAAGTTAGAGTTCGCAAGCACCCCTTTATACTTGCCATTGTTATTAATGATTGGCTTGTCAACATCAATATTATATTTGACCGTGGTATAATACGGCTTATAGTTTTTGTTTTTTGCTCCTTTTAAACTCTTGTTTTTAATTTTTTCCCTTAAATCTTCAATACTTATGTCTTCCCTGTAGAGGAATCTGATACCGTCAGGCTTTTTAATTCTAAGTTCCAACTCATGAATCGAAGAATATGATTTCATGATTTCCTTATCACTATTTTCTTCTACCATACTTTTTATTTCGACAGCAGGACTTATTGTGTACCCACTGCCCGACTTTCTCATATAACCCGCTTTTACATTCAATAAAAGCGTAAATTTGTATTTCCCTTTTTGAGATTGCTTCATTCCTGTCAGATCTTTGTATAAATTCCTTTCAAACTTATCATTGGAAGCGAAATTCCTATAGTAAAACTTATTGTTTATCATATCTTTTTTTTCAATATCCGGGGATTTATTTATTACCGAATCCGGGGAACTATTTATTACCGATGACAGTGAAAATATTGAAGCATTATACCTTGTCATGCCCCTTATGGTATTTGCCGGAATGACATATTGCCCCAATGGGTTTTTAAAAGGTTTACCGCTGTCTTTTTTACCGTTCGATATATGCAGAGGTGTTTCAGTTTCTATCTCATAAATTATTTCTCCCGTATTGTAACCATTCCTGAAGCTGCTGTGAAAAGGTATTTCTTTGGATAAATCGTACCTGTTCAATACTTTGTTTTCCAGAGTAATAAAATTATATGGTGCCTTTGCTTTAAATAATTTTTTATTTTCACCATTTTTATTCATGAATTAACTACCTCCCATTAAATCAATTCTGACGGAAGCACCATTGAAATAAACGCCTGCCCGTCTTCTTCATCATATTTTATATATTTATTTACCACAATGTATTCAAATTTACTCCTTTCGGGACACAGCTGCCTTTCTTCAATTATTCCATCCTTAACATCACTTTCATCCTTGTTTATCAGCAACGCATTAAGTCCGCTTTCCCTGTATAAATGAAGACAGGTTTCTTTATTGAAGAAAAACGCCTCATTTATGTTTTCTTTTTCAACATCGATTGGACCTTTGCCGTAAACCAGTTTATCAAAATAGAAGATTATATGATTCTCCAGCGCTTTTCTTTCATGCTCTATTAAATTGATATCAATTTTTTCCACCCTCATTACACTCACCTCAATTAAATAATCTATTGATATATTTATTAAAAATTTCTTCAACTTTGTTGTCGGGTTTCAGGTAATCATAGGTAAACTCAGAATCCTGGCCTATTTTTATTTTAAGTGTACGTGCACTGATATAGCCTCTGCCTATTGCATAACCGCTTCCAATATTAAGATCGCCTTTGCATATATCTCTCAGAACCATAAGCAAAAGCCCCACTTCTTTTTCATAACCATTGTTCTTACTTTCCAAATTATCATAGGTGCATACAATATGAATATTTCCCATTACAACTTCATCATCTGTCAATGCCCCCTGTATTACCCCACCCGTAAAATAATCAATTTTTATTTTATTGTATATGCCTTTTTTAGGATTTTTTACAGGACAGTCGTAACATTTGAATTTTGAGATTTGTCCGCTGATACCGCTTTTTCTGTCCGGTTCTTTACCAAATATATTTTTTATTATGGATTTGTCAATTCCTTCAATGGTATTAAAAATCTTTTCCGCTCTTGCCCTGATCACTCCTTTCAGAGAACTTCCCGGAATAATGTAGTTTCCTGTTCCATCCATAATATTGATACCATCAGGTTCATCCTTGGAACGTATTACTTCATCCCTGATTAAAAGGGGAGTGGATATCTCTCCATCAATTTCAAATCTTACATTAGTTGTCCTGTAAGCATTATCAGTGATTTTCCGTGTTATGTCGTCATATCTTGTATTCCTTAACAAGTAGTTTATGACATCTTCCCGACTTGTAAAGTCTGTTACTGATTTATTGATTTTTTTGACCGAAAATCTCCCATAACCTATCATTTTATTGCTTCCAAAGGTTATATCACCTGCCGCAAATACGGAAAGCAACTCTTCAAATTCTTTCTCCATATTTTCGAAATCATCGGACCACTTATAATTATTTAATTCAAACCGGAATAAAAATTTATGCCCCTCGCTTAAAAAATATCTATCGAATTTTTTACCTGATTTTTTTATTGGCTTTTTCCCATCGATTTCAGTAACGTCTACCGTTCCGGTATCCCTGTTAATCATAAGCCCCGGTCTTGAATCATTTTTTGACTTGTCTCCCTCTATAAAGGCATCATAAAATGTAATAAGGCTCATACCTGATTCCTGACCTCCGAATAAAGGATTATCCTGTATTTTACCTTCATTTGCATATATTTCGTTTAATCCTTTCATCCTTTCATAGTAATTCCTGAATGAACCTGCTATCGATGAACCCGGTATATAATTCATACCATTCAGGCAATCATATTTAAGGCTGTTATCTCCATTTGTTATTGAAAGCGGTGAGATATTTACAGCTTCAATTATGTATTCCATAGTTTTTAAGAGTTCCTTTTTGTAGCTCATTATTCTCCTCCTTTCATATTGACCATATATTTGAAAAGATAGGACAAAAACTTTACTTTTATTTTATGAACCAGTTCTTTATATTGCGAGTCTGACGGATAAACATATTTACCGATTCTAACTTTTTTTATTATACTGTTTTGTATTTTCTCCATAATAAAGTCATTCTTTTCATTTACAAAATCCATTAATAAATCGAAAATGCTTATTTTGACATTTATGTCTTTAATATCTGCCAACTTATAATTACTAAGTCCTTTAAATACCTTCTTACCTTTTTTATTTTTAATATTATCAAGATATTTTTGTAAAAATTGCTTAAATGATGTTTCATCAAAAGAATTTGAGTTACTGAAAATATTCATAAGCTTTCCTATTTGTGTGGATAGTTTGTCATAACTTCCCGAGGCATTTTCGTTAATCTCTATAATTAATTTTTCAATCTTAAGGTCCGTCCTTTTATTAAATATGTTTTCTAATATACTTAATATCAGTTTTTTATCATCTTCGGCCATTTCAAGGGTATCCATGGTATCCTTGGCATCCATCCTGTTGGCATCTTTTTCCCTGCTATCTTTACTGTTTGTTATAATATTCAATTTATCAGGTATGTTTTTCAATATGGCTATCTGCCCGTAGCCGTCTTCTCGCCTCAGCCCTACGCCCTTCTTTACAATTTCATCAATTTTTTCAGGGTTGATTTTTTCTTCTACCCTATATTGTATAATGCTTCCTTTTACAACTGCCTTATAACAAACCGTGTTTGTATTATAAAGGTAATTGTACGATGCTGCATTGTCAATACCTGAAAAAGCTTTACTTAAGCTGCAGCTGCCATTTATCCCAAAAATGTTTTTAAGTTCATCCTCAGGAATATAGGTTCTGCACCTCCCATTATAATAAAGGATAGCGTCAGATAAAAAATAGATATAGAGGTCATTCTCAATATCTATATCCGATTTGTAAACAACATACTTTTCTGAAACTGTTATGCCTGAAATATTACATCGCCCGTATCCGCTTCCCTTTGAGCCTCCCAGATATATAATCTCCCCTGAAAGGATATCCCGCAAATCCTCTATATATTTTTCATCAGCCCTGATACAGCCTTTAAATGCTTGGCCCTTTGAAATTGCTTCATATCTGAACATCTTACCTTTTTTATCCTTTTTTTTATTTATATGAAGATTTTCAACTGTTTTAGGTGAGTAAGCATATACATTATCATTTTCAGACACACCAAATTCATACTTACTATATGGTAAAATAGTTTCATCAGCAGTTGTAAACATATTTTGCAATTTTATTTTTTTATCATTTGACCTTATTCTGCTTTTTTCCGCACCATAGCAACGCATTATAGGAATTGTTGTACTGTCATTTAAAACAGGATATGCATTATAGAAAACAGTGTCCCCGTTCAAAAAATTCTTGTCTATTTTCCCGAACCTATCAAGCACTTTCCATACAATTGCTCCTTTAACAGCGGAACCGGGTATGTATGAATAAGTATACTCGTTATTCGTATCCCGTTCATACCTTCCCATTTTTAAATTTTCAACGGCTTCTATTTGAAAACTCAAATATTTATGCACTGTTATTCGCCTCCCTTTTCTATCAGTTTTATATAATCATTTGTCACATCAATCTGCTCACATAAAAGTGATACTTTTACCTCCCCTTTACCTTTTGTTTCATTTGTGCCAAAGTGTCTGAGGAGTGAACAAGCCGAAGCTAACAGAATTTTTTCATCATCATCAAGATCCACAGGGCAAAAAACGCTTGAATATAATGTTAA
>CAZANH010000273.1:0-8153 GCA_964486515.1 uncultured Eubacteriales bacterium | reverse complement strand
CATACAGGTCTTCAACCTGAGGTATTTCTTTTTGTATATCCGCAAGGTGCTTCCTTATTACATCTGTATCACCCCGGGAAATAGGCCCGGTAAGTGCCTGAAGGCTCCCATGCATTCCTATGTTTTTAACGGTTTTTTCCAAAAGCGGCATCAATGCCTTAACACCAGTACTGCCTTCAATACCTGTCTTTTCAAGTACCATACCAGCCGCATAAGATAATGCAACAGTATAATTTGATATAATACATGCTGCAGCATGATACAGTGCCTTATCCTTGGAACTTATCTCAAGCATGCTGCCTTTAAATGATTTAACAATTTCTTCACAGTACTCCCGTGCCTCTGTACTGCCTTCATACCCGAAATATATACCATATAGCCCTTTCCATGCATTTTCCCTGTCTGCAAATGTTTGAATCGGATGCAAAGAACCCGTATTAGAACCGCTTTTTACAAGAGGCATTAAAACATCGGATGTCAATGCACCGCTGCAGTGAACAAAACATTTGCCATTCAAATCCGGCTTTTTAAAATTCCCTGCTATTTCATCTGCAACAACTTTAATCTGCACATCCGGTACAGTCAGGAAAATAATATCCGACTCTTTTACGGTGAGTAACAATATGTTTTCAAAATATTCCCCAAGCTTATCATTTAACATGCTTACGGATTTTGGGCTCCTGCTGTAAATCCCTGAAATTACATAATTTTCCTTCTTTAGTGCAGTTGCCAGGGCAAACCCCAGTCTGCCAGCCCCAATAATTCCAATTCTCATAAAGCCATCTCCCCCTTTTAAACTTTCCACAGCTCCACAGCCGGAAATCAATCCTACACACGTTAACTGCCATAACCGGCGAGGTCAAGTGCGGTTCTTTCAAATCCGATCATTTTAAATTCTTTTATAACATTTTTCATAAAAAGATAACTGAAAAAAACATAAATATCTTCCACAGGAACCTCAATTTTCGCCAAATTTCCATAATGCCTTACCCTTACCTGCCTTAACCCATGATTTACAAGATATTCCTCAGCTTTGTCCACCATAATAAGCTTTTTCTCAGTTATTTCATGCCCATCAGGTATTCTTGCAGCAAGGCAGGAAAGTGAAGGTTTATTTTTAGTGGGAAGTTTCATTCCCTTTGACATCATCCTGATTTCCTCCCTGCATATTCCTGTTGTTTTCAACGGGCTGAGTATTCCTAGTTCTTCAAGAGCTTTCATTCCTGGCCTTGATTCATAGCAATCATCAGTATTCGTCCCATCGACAATATGCACAATACCATTTTCAGCAGCCTCGTTCCTTATCAATTCAAACATATACTTCTTGCATAGGTAACACCTGTTTGCTGAATTTTCCCTAAACCCTGGGACATTCATTATATCCGCCTCAATTATAATATGTCTGACGTTTAGCTGTTTTGTAATATCTACTGCACTGTCAAGTTCTCTCTTTGGAAATACAATAGAATTCAATGTAATTGCAATTACATTATCTTTCAGGACATCATGTGCCGCCTTAAGCAGAAATGTGCTGTCAACCCCGCCAGAAAACGCAACTGCCAGTTTTCGATAACTATTTATTAAAAGCTTTAAATCTCTCATTTTACCATTTTTAATCATTAACAGTGCACTTCCATTATTATATTATATACTTTTATATGCTTTCGTTTTTAGAACCCGCAAGATAAGCATTTATAAAACTGTCAAGCTCTCCATCCATTACAGCCTGGACATTACCTTCCTCATAATTTGTACGGTGGTCCTTAACAAGTGTATAAGGGCAAAATACATATGAACGTATCTGGCTGCCCCATGCTATCTCCATTTGAACACCCTTTAAATCTTCAATTCTTTCAAGGTGCTCCCTCTCTTTTATCTCGAAGAGTTTTGCCTTTAGCATCTTCATTGCCGTATCCCTGTTCTGATGCTGTGAACGTTCACTTTGGCACTGTACAACTACTCCTGTAGGAACATGTGTTATTCTAACGGCGGAATCAGTCTTGTTTACATGCTGTCCCCCGGCTCCACTTGAACGATAAGTGTCAACACGAAGGTCGTCAGGATTTATATTAATTTCAATTTCATCATCAATCTCAGGCATTACATCCAGAGAAGCAAAAGATGTATGCCTTCTTCCAGATGCATCAAAGGGAGAAATTCTAACAAGCCTGTGTACCCCTTTTTCAGGCCTTAAATATCCATAAGCATATTCGCCTGTAATCATTATTGTTACACTTTTTATGCCTGCTTCATCACCTGCAAGAAAATCAAGGGTTTTAACACCATACCCCTTTTTTTCAGCCCATCGAGTATACATTCTTAAAAGCATTTCTACCCAGTCCTGCGCTTCAGTTCCACCAGCACCTGCATGCAGGGTCAGTAATGCATTCTTTTTGTCATAAGGGCCTGTCAGCAGTGTTTTTAATTTTAATGATTTAAAATTTCCCTTATATTTGTCAAGTGCAGCTTTTACTTCCGGGACTATGCTTTCATCATTTTCCTCAATTCCAAGTTGATTAAGAACATCAATATCCTGCCACTCTTTATATAAAGCATCAAAACTACCTATCAATGATTTCAGCGTACTCAGTTTCTGTAGGACATTCCGGGAATTCTTCATATCATCCCAGAAACCTTTCTCAGATGCCTTGTGTTCAAGCTCTTCGATTTCACTTTTTATGGAAGCTGTGTCAAAGTGAATCCCTCAAATCATTAAGTTCTTCTTTTAACTTTTCAATCTCCATCCTGTACTGCTCAAGTTCTAACACTAAATCATCTCCCTGTATTTCTGGTTTTTTATTTTACTTTTTCAACAAACCTTTTTATTCTCTTTAAAGCTTCAAGTATACTATCAATCGAGTATGCATAGCATGATCTTATAAAGCCCTCTCCGCATTCACCAAACGCCGTACCGGGTATAACCGCAACTTTTTCTTCCAAAAGAAGCCTTTCGCAAAACTCATCAGATGACATTCCTGTGGATTTTATGGAAGGGAACACGTAAAAAGCTCCTAACGGCTCAAAACAGTCCAGCCCTGCCTTTTTAAAACCGTCAACCATTACCCTTCTTCTCCTGTTATACTCCCTTTTCATCATTGCAATATCATTGTCACTTCCCCGCAGCGCTTCAATAGCTGCATACTGTGCAGTAGTCGGTGAACACATTATTGCATACTGATGAACCTTGTACATGGCACCAATAATATCAGGATGCCCGCATACATAACCAATCCTCCAGCCGGTCATTGCATATGCCTTCGAGAAACCATTTATTACAATAGTTTTGTCCTTCATTCCCTTCAGGCCGGCAATTGAAACATGCCTGTCCCCATAAGTAAGCTCTGCATAAATTTCATCCGATATCACCATAATATCCCTGTCCCTCAGTACCTCAGCAATCCCTTCCAAATCGCTTTCAGTCATTATGGCACCCGTAGGGTTATTGGGATAAGGTATGATAACTACTTTTGTCCTTTCTGTAATCGCCTGTTCCAAAAGTTCCGGGGTTAATCTGAATTCATCTTCAACCCTTAATTTCACAATTACAGGGGTTGCCCCTGCAAAAATTGCACATGGCTTATATGCAACGAAACTCGGTTCGGGTATTATAACTTCATCTCCCTTTCCCACCAGCGACCTTAATGCAATGTCTATTCCCTCACTTCCACCGACAGTTACAATTACCTGTTTTTGAGGATCATATTCAAGAAGGAATCTTCTTTTCATATATCTTGCTATTTCCTGGCGAAGTTCGATAAAACCTGAATTAGGCGAATAATGCGTATGCCCCTTTTCAAGTGAAAAAATCCCCGATTCCCTTATATTCCACGGAGTCACAAAATCAGGTTCCCCAATACTGAGCGATATTACATCCTTCATCTCACTTGCAAGGTCAAAAAATTTTCTTATACCCGATGGCGGTATATTATAAACAGAAGGTGAAATCATTTCCTTAATATTCACAGTACTATTACCTCCCTGTCGTCTTCACTCGACATGTTGAAAACCGTACCTTTGTCCTTGTATTTTTTTAATACAAAGTGAGTCGATGTACTCAGCACGCAATCCAGTACAGAAAGTTTTTCAGCTACAAAAAAAGCTACTTCTTTCATAGTCTTTCCCTCTACTGTTACCATAAGGTCAAATCCTCCTGAAATAAGATAGCAGTCTTTTACTTCAGGATATTCGTATATTCTCTCTGCCACACTGTCAAAACCCTTTCCCCTTTGAGGGGTAACCCTCACTTCAATCAGTGCATTTACCGCTTCTTTTTCTGTTTTCTCCCAATTAATGAGGGTTTTGTATCCCAGAATAACATTATCATCTTCAAGCTTTTTTATGGCCTTGCGTACTTCATCCACATCCCTGCCCAGCATCACAGCAATTTGCTCTTCACTTGTTTTAGAGTTTTTTTCAAGTATCTCCAGTATTTCTTCCATCAGTCATATTTCTCCCTTCTCATTAACTTTATGCTTATGTTTATGCTTTTAAGGGCAGGTCAATGACCTGCCCTTTCCTATTATAACACACCGCTTCCTGCTGCCGCAACCACCAAAGCTGTTTAAATTTGTTTATTAGAACCTTGCCAGCCACCTGAACTTGTAGCGTTCATTTCAGAAAAATATTCTTCGAATTAAGAGGGGGCTGTGAATAGTTATACTTGTTTTTATTACAATGAGGTATCGTTTCCTATTATTGTCGAGAGCTGGTCCTCATATTTTTTTAATGCATCTGCAGCTTCATCTTTAATAATTTTTAGTTCATGTTTTATATCAACAAGCTTTTCTTTTTCAACTTCTATTTTATTTTCCAGTTTCTTTTTTTCTTCCAGTGCTTCCCTCTTGGCATCTTCTATCATAAGCTCAGCCTTTTCCTGTGCCTTAAGAAGAACATCAGCAATTTTCGTCCTGTCCTCATTAATCTGTTCAGCCTTACATGCAAGTTCTTCATAAGTTTTGTTGATATCTTCAATCTGTTTTTTGAATCCGCTTATTTCCTCGTTTTTTTCCTTTAATCTGTTATTGTATTCAATTATCATCCTTTCAATATATATATTAACGTCTTTTTTTTTAAAACCAAAAAGCGAAGTCCTGAAACGTTTTTTATCCGACATTAATATCCCTCCTGCCATTGCCATTTATTTTTATTCTTTTACTTATATATTCAATATACATTAAAAAAATCCTTCTGTAAACATTAAAAATCTTTTTTTTAATATTATCATAATTTGTCTCTAAAACGCCAAACTATATAATATTATATTTAGGTTAACATCTTTCATACGGAGGTAGTATATGTATATACTTGGAAAAATAAAAGTCATACCGGTGCTCCCAAGTGAATTGTCAGGTCTTGAAGACATGGCGTATAACCTTTGGTGGTCCTGGAATTATGAAGCTATAGATTTGTATCGTGAAATAGACCTTCCACTGTGGGAAAAACTCGGTAAAAACCCGGTTAGATTTATTCAGGAGGTCAGCCTTAAAAAACTTGACGAAAAACTCCGTGACAGGAATTATATGCAGCAATATAAAAAGGTATACGGTAATTTTCAATCATATATTGCACCCAGGGATACATGGTTTAATAAAACATATCCTGATATGAAAAATAATACTATTGCATATTTTTCAGCTGAGTTTGGTCTGAATGAAGTGCTTTCCGTTTATTCCGGGGGGCTGGGTGTCCTTTCCGGCGACTACTGCAAATCCGCCAGTGATCTGGGGCTTCCTTTTGTGGCAATCGGCCTTTTTTACAAACAGGGTTATTTCAGACAGCATATCAATCATGAAGGTTGGCAGGAAACAATATTTACCGATCTCAATACCTCCCACCTCCCTTTAAAACCTGTTAACGAACCAAATGGCAACCGGCTTGAAATAAGTATTGATCTCCCTGGCAGGGTTGTCTATGCAAAAATATGGCAGGTAAATATAGGGCGTTTGAATCTTTATCTGATGGATACGGATACAGTTTCAAATAATGACCAGGATAGATGGCTCACTGCAAGGCTTTATGGCGGCGATCAGGAAACCAGAATACAACAGGAAATACTTTTAGGCATAGGCGGGCTTAAAACTCTTGACGCCCTTGGGATAAAACCGTCAATATTCCACATGAATGAAGGCCATTCCGCTTTTCTGGGACTTGAACTTTTAAGGAAACTCATCCAGGAAAACGGCTTGTCATTAAGGGAGGCAAAGGATGTTGCCGCGTCACGCCTTATTTTTACAACCCATACTCCTGTCCCTGCAGGGAATGACGTTTTCCCCATTCATATGATTGACAGGTATTTCAATAATTATTGGAGCTGTATTGGCATAAGCAGGCATGAATTTTTAGACCTGGGGCTTAAGATAAGCGACAATCAAAATTTCAACATGACCGTACTTGCTATGGGACTTGCCGGTTTAAGAAACGGTGTAAGCAAACTTCACGGCATTGTAACAAGGAGTATGTATAAAAACCTCTGGCCAGGCATACCGGAGGACGAAATTCCAATAACACACATTACAAACGGCATACACACATTAACATGGCTCTCACCAAACATCAAGCTTCTGTACGATAGATATCTTGAAAACAACTGGGAAAACAATATTACCGTGCCGGATACATGGAAAAGGGTAGATGACATCCCCAATGAAAAACTCTGGGATACCCATTGTTTTCTTAAGAAGAAAATGATTGAATTTGTACGGTTAAAACTAAAAGAACAGAAAAGAAACAATGAAGAGCCTGTCAATAAAATAAGGGAAATTGACAGCATGCTTGACCCATATGCCCTTACCCTGGGTTTTGCACGCCGATTTGCTACCTATAAAAGGGCAAAACTCATATTCAATAATATTGAAAGGATAAAACAAATACTTAACAATAAAGATATGCCTGTACAGATAATTTTTGCGGGAAAGGCACATCCGGCGGACGAACCCGCACGTGAAGTCATTAAAAATATCAATGATATTGCTTCACAGAAAGATTTCAAAGGAAAGGTCGTACTTGTTGAAAATTATAATATGACACTTGCCCGCAATCTTGTTCAGGGAGTGGACATATGGCTGAATAACCCGAGGCGGCCGCTCGAAGCAAGCGGTACAAGCGGCCAAAAGGCCTGTATAAACGGTGTAATAAATTTCAGTATAAGAGACGGATGGTGGTGTGAGGGCTATAACGGAAAAAACGGGTGGACAATAGGTGACAATAATTATTATGAAAACGAGCAAATGCAGGATATCGCAGACAGTGAGACTATTTATGAACTCCTTGAAAATGAGATAATCCCTGCCTTTTATAAAAGGGATAAAAATGGTATACCGGAAAAATGGACCGCTGTCATGAAGGAATCCATAAAATCCCTTGCCAGTATATTCAATACACACAGGATGGTAATGGAATACACAAGCAAAATGTATGCCCCGTCCATAAAAAGATATGAAACTATTTCACATGATGGTTTTAAGAAAGCCAAACTTCTTGCATCTTGGAAGGAACAAATTGAAAAAAATTGGCCACAGCTGGCAATACGCCCCCTGATAAATATAAACCGGAGTAAAGAACTTAGTATCGTATCACGTAAACCACTTACCGTAAAAACAAACCTGTATCTTGGAAGTATAAGCCCTTCAAGTGTGAAGGTACAGTTGTATTATGGTGCAATAACAAACAATAATATTATCGAGGACGCACAGGTTCTTAATATGACTCTTGAACAGGAAGAATCACCCGGCACATATACTTATTCCGTAAATGTAATTTTCCCTGAAGGAGGAGAATACGGCTATACATTCAGGGTAATACCATACAACGCGGAACTCCTGAACGGATTTGACATGGGACTTATATGCTGGGCAGTCAAGTAATTACTATTCACAGCCCTTTTCCGTTATATTAGGAATGACAAAACAATAACTTCCCATTTTTGCAGCGGTTATTATTCCGTCATTCCTTAATTGAGCATTCAGTTCCCACAGCGTTTTTTCAGAAATATATTTCTTCAATTGGTATATACAGGGATATTTGAACAGTCCTGAACAGTCATACCCAACGATATATATTGAAGAAATACCTTTCTGAAATAGATAGTGAAGGGCACGCAGAGGCTGTTTTTGAAGCAAAT
Source organism: uncultured Eubacteriales bacterium (assembly GCA_964486515.1). GTDB lineage: Bacteria > Bacillota > Clostridia > Acetivibrionales > CAZANH01 > CAZANH01. The sequence continues at coordinate 34 of CAZANH010000273.1, read as the reverse complement.
ATAAGGTCAAATCACTGTTTGAGATGAATGCTTT
>CAZANH010000272.1:0-2471 GCA_964486515.1 uncultured Eubacteriales bacterium | reverse complement strand
TGGTTGATATGGGGGTGCAGGCAGCATACAATTCCGTTGTGATTGCAGATTCTTCCCACTTCATTCAGAATCTCTGCCATTATATTATACTCATCCCTTGTTAGTCCATGCCTGTCAGTCCTTCTTGGTCCGAATCCTACAATCATATATGTTCCCCCAATACGTGACAGGCAATCCACTACATTCCTAACATCAGATATTTCACCTGCATTTTTATCCCTCAAATAAAAATCTGATCCGTAATACATGGCCGCCAGAGTAATGTTTTCTTTCAGACATATATCTCTGAATCTATCAGCATCCTGCAACAACTTTTGATTGTAAACAAGTTCAAATCCGTCATATCCAATTTCCTTCAAAGTCTTAACACCATTAAATAGTTCCTCATACTTCCAGTTAAATGTGACCCCACCTATCTTGCAATTCATAGTAATATTCTCCTCCTTTATTATTTTAAACATCAACAGTTATCGCCTACTTATTTTCAATCTTCATCCATATACCATTCTTTTTTGATTCTTCTCTTGCAAGAATTATTTCGATAGCTTTAAATGCATCTTCAATATCAGGTGAAGGATGGACATTATTTACTATACAATCATAAAACATTTCATACATCTTTACACCTATATCCTTTTTCAGTAGTGGAGAAAGTTCATATGTATGCCTGCCTGATGCGTCATACCATACAATATAATCATTTTCCGGGTCAAAATACACAACTGCATTTTCGCATGCAATTGTAAAAGGTACGGGGGATTCCCTGTATACAAATTCAGGTTGTGTCCACTCAGGCTTGATTATCCGGCGGATTTCTATCTGTGCATACTGATTTTTTGAAAACCTTAACATTAAGGTTTCGTAGTCATCAATATCACTGTCGATATCTACAAACTTGCTACTGCATGCAAACAGTGATTCAACTTCACTGCCAAAAATATATCTGCAAAGGTCAACGAGATGTATACCGTAGTCCATCATATAACCCCCGCTTTTTTCATAGCTCTGCATCCACCCCCCGGCACTACCTGTCAGTGGAGCTTTTTCACTGTTGCAAAATATTGCCAGAGGTTTTCCTAACTGGCTGGTCAGAAGTTTTTTCAGTTGAATTGTAGAAGAAAAATGTCTTCTTACAAATTCTGTAGTGAATACTATGTTACTTTTCCTTACATACTCAGCTGACATCCTTGCGTTGTCAATGTTTATATCAAGGGGTTTCTGGCAATAAATATGCTTTTGTGCTTCTGCGGCTGATTTGATTATATCAACTCTGACCCAAGGTGGTGTAAGTATGCTTACAGCATCAATGCTGCTGTTTGAGATAATTTCATTATAATCATCCGTATAGCTACACCCGATTTCAGATGCTTCATTTCCAGCCAGGTCCCTGTTGATGTCACATATCGATGTAATTCTGTATTTATTCTTTAGATTTAAAAGCGCTTTTTTATGTCTCTTATGCCATATTTCACCCAACCCAATTATACCGATATTTATCATATTTTATTATCCTTCCCTTTATTTCTTTATATTATAATTTAAAGCTCATTAGTATTTTCTCTTACTTTTTTTATTGCTTTAACGATGTCATCCATATCTTTTCTGGTTCCCATCAAAAATCTGTGAGGTATTCTCACATAGGATTCATGCATTTTTTCTGCGTTGGGGCAGTATGTATTTTTATAATCAACTGTACTTCTGGTGAATTTACAGGATATCGGGCAGCCATATTTGAAATAATTCTGTTCTTGGAACAGTGGACTACTGTAAAGAATAGGAATGCCTGCATTACAAGAAATACCTTCTGCACTAAGTGCCTCAATAAATCTCTCTTTGCTTATGCCGTCAAAAAGTTTTTTATCATAACCAAACATGTAGAAGAAATAATTCCTTTTTACATCAGAATCTCTTTTATTTCTAAATGGATACACTCCCTCGATTTCCTCAAGTCTGTCTGATAAATATTCGGCATTTTCCTGCCTTACAGAAAAGTATTTTTCATTATTTTGAAGTTGAGCAAGTAGTACAGCTGCCTGCAGCTCGGTCAGCCTTGCATTGCTTGCCAGACGGTGATGCTCATAAAAAGGCCTTCCCTTTATCCTACCTATATGGTGATATGATTCAGCCAGTTCAAAATATTTCTCATTGTTAGTGGTTATTGCGCCGCCTTCCCCGCTTGTTATTGTCTTGCTTTCCTGAAAGCTGAAGGTTCCAATATCACCGATTGCACCTACTTTTCGTCCTTTGTAGGTAGTTCCATGAGCGTGAGCGCTGTCTTCAATTACAGCAATATTGTATTTTCTTGATAATGCTATGATTGAATCCATGTCTGCTGGGTATCCGCCAAAATGTACAAGCACAATAGCTTTTGTCTTTTCTGTTATATTAGCTTCAATGGATTCTGCCGTTATACAGCAGGTATTGTCCACATCAGCAAAAACCGGTATCGCTCTCATGTATAGAACACTGGA
>CAZANH010000271.1:0-3999 GCA_964486515.1 uncultured Eubacteriales bacterium | reverse complement strand
ACCTTGTGTTCAGGAGAAACCCTGGCGTATACGGAATATTTATGAACACTTGTGGTAAAATCCTCATCACTGATCATGTCAAGTTCACTTCCGGTAATTATTTCACTTTCATCCATAATTATTTCAAGTTCCCTGGCAATAGCGGCAGCAGTATCCCTGTGGTCACCTGTAATCATTATGGGCCTTATTCCCGCACTGCGGCATACTCTAACCGCTTCTTTTACCTCAGGCCTTGGTGGATCCATCATACCTGCAAGCCCTGTAAATATAAGGCCTTTTTCAATATTCCCCGGTGTTATTGCCCCGGGTAGTGCATTAAGCTCATTATAGGAAAGTGCGAGTACTCTCAATGCACTGTGGGCCATATCGTAGTTGGCTTTTTTTATACCTGCTTTTAAATCATCAGTCAATGCAAGAATACGGTCATCTATCAGAATTCTGTCACACCGTTCAAGCAGTATATCGGGTGCACCCTTGACCATAATTCCTATACCTGTATCTGTCTTGTTTAATGTGGACATCAGCTTTCTCTGAGAATCAAAAGGGATTTCTGCTTCTCTGGGGAACAATTTTTCAAGGTCATTCTTTTGATAACCGAATTCATTCCCAAAATCCACCAGAGCTGTTTCTGTAGGGTCACCTAAAAATACTGTTTTCCCGTCTTTTGATTCGGATATTTTTGAGTCATTGCAGAGAGCCATTATTCTGATAAAAAGGTCTAGATTTTGTTCATGGCCCGTCAGGCTTTCTGCTTTTTTTATCTCATTGTTCAAATAAATCTCTTTTACGGTCATTTTGTTCTGTGTAAGGGTGCCTGTTTTATCCGAACATATGATTTCAGTGCTTCCAAGTGTTTCAACAGCGGGGAGTTTTCGTATGATTGCATTTCTTGAAGACATTTTTTGAACACCGATAGCCAGCACTATGGTTACAATTGCCGGAAGCCCCTCTGGTATTGCCGCAACTGCAAGGCTTACAGCTGTTAAAAACATCTGGAAATAATTCCTTCCCTGGAGGATTCCCGTTATGAATATTACAATAGCAATGAATACTACTGTAATACTCATGTATTTTCCCATTTCTACGAGTTTTTTCTGTAATGGGGTTTGTTCAAAATCCTGTTTTGCAAGATATTGTGCAATCCTGCCTGTTTCAGTATCCATTCCCGTCGCAGTTACTATTCCTGCACCTCTTCCATAGGTTACACTGCTGCCGGAGTATGCCATATTCTGCCTGTCACCTAAAACCGTTTCATTTTTTTCTATTACTTCAACTGTTTTTTCAACCGGTACGGATTCACCGGTAAGAGAAGCCTCTTCTATTTTTAAATTTGCCGATTCAATAAGTCGCATATCGGCAGGTATGTAGTCTCCTGCCTCTATGAGGACTATATCTCCCGGAACTATGTCTTCTGATTTTATTGACTGTACAATACCATTCCTTTTAACCCTGGCAAAAGGCGCCGACATTTTTTCCAGAGCGGCAAGCGCTTTTTCGGCCTTGTTTTCCTGTATTATACCGACAAATGCATTGATAAAAACGACAGCAAGGATTATAAATGTATCAGTCAATTCTCCTAATAAACCGGAAATAACTGCTGCAATAAGAAGAATGACAACCATTATATTCTTGAACTGTTCTAAAAACATTATGAAAATGCTTTTTTTCTTGCCTTCCAGAAGCATGTTTTTACCATACTTCAGCAGCCTCATTTCAGCTTCTTTGGAACCCAGCCCCTTTGAGGAAGTCTGAACTATTTCCATAACATTCTGTTGTTTCAGTGTATGAAAAAGATAATTCTCACCTGTATTTTGCGTTATTGTACCCACTGTTTCTCCTCCATTTTATTTACTTAAGCCATAGACCACATCAAAGGTCTTGCTTTCCATAAAGGATTATACAGCCAGGCTAATAACGCACCGGTTGTTGACTGTATAGCTTGGAAGCTACTCCCCTTCCATGAGCATATTAAATTTATCATACATAAAAAATTGTGTCAATAAATTGAGCAATTATTGTTTCCGATGAAAAATTACCTTGAACTGGTTTGCTTCTTCATTGTTTTCAAAATCAATGTTTATTTTTCTGTTTTTACATTCCCTTCTATGGTAATTCTGATTATCTGTTCTTGAGAACAAGGTCAACACCTTCCAATATCTCATTAATCCTTTCTACGGATAAAGAACCTATTTTTTTAACAAGGTCACGCTTATCTACTGTGTAAAGTTGCGTTACATTAACCACACTTTGCTCAGGCAAATCACCTTCACCCGGCATTAAAAGAATGTTACCCGGACAATTGGCTCTCCTTATGTTTGTTGTCAGTGTACAAACAATTACCGTATTGATATTGCTTTTGTTAAAAATATTATTTTGTATGACTACATGAGGGTGTCTGTAACCTGGTTCAGAACCTGATAGTTCAACCCAGAAAATATCTCCTTGAAAAATGTGCATATTCTTAATCCTCCCCAGGTTTTAACCGGCGTTTATTGTATTTTTTCATTTTCTGTGAGTATTCCTTTTCTTCTGTGCTATAATCTTCGCAAGATTCATTAATTCTTGAAAGTAGATTCTTGTTATCAATTTCAACAAACATTTTGGAAAGCGCTTCAGAAATCAGTTGACTTCTGGATTTATTTAATTGTTTTGCTAATTCATCCGTTTTTTTAAATATTTCTTCATTCAGAGAAATAGCTATTTTAACAGTTGACATTTTATTATATCCTCCTTGTAACTAATAGTATTACCATTTGTATTACCAATGGCATTACTTATAGTATAACACGCTATTTTCTATATTACAACTATCTTTATTGTCAATAGATTATCAGTCCTGGTGTAACAATCTTCTTGTAATATATTAAACCTGCTTCCCCATTTACATTTGATTCTCCAGGCATAAGCATTTTTCAGGAACATCGCGTCATTTCCATATATGTCCCCCTTTTCATATACTTAAAACTATTGCTTATACAATTATATTATGTACATATAGTATTATATGTGTTATAATAACAATAATAGAATTTCGCGAGGAGGATGAAATATATGTCACTTATTAATGTAAAAAGTATTCATGAAACAAGAACCACATTTCCAACTGTCTTTGCCGAGGCATTAAAATCAAGGGAAATAATATGCCGGAATGCAAAAAGCACAAATGAAGAGAAAATATCAATACTCAGTACCGAAGTATTGGAGGAGATATTAAGCAAATATAAATTTTGTCCTGTTGTTAACTATGATAACGAAACAAACATGTATGAAATAAAGCTAGACGAAATAGCCCAGTTTGCTTACGCTGAAACAAAACAGGAAGCTGAGGAGAACTTACTCGATCTAGTAGAGGATTATACCTGTGATTATATTGAAAGAGCTGATATTTTCCGTAAATTTGATGATTATAAGGGACATTACCCGTATATATTGCGAATAGCTCATTGCAGCAACAGGGAAGAAATACGGAGGATAGTATTTAATGGGGACATGTAGTTTCAGAGATTTTGAGGATGCATGCAAAAGACTGGGATTAAAAAGAAAAGAACTTGGGCGGAGGTTTGTATGGGAAGGCTTTGATATAAAAGGCAATTTTCTTTATGTTGCCATACACAAACATACAGATGGCAGGGGTATACCTAATGGTACATTTAATGCTATGCTTAAACAATTGAAATTTAAAAATGAGCAGGACTTCAAAGACTTTTTAAGTAATAAAAAAAGGCGCAGGTGAAACCGCAGATGTCGAGAGATGCACATGCTTGCTCTTAAACAAGCAAAATGCAGGCATGATTAAATAAGGCTTTGTTTTTTTATTATTAAACAAACCGTAATATTTTATAATTCAGTCTTCATATGGTGTAAGTTGAGAATATTCATCTTCAAATGGCATTTGATAATTATCTTCACTGTTGTTTTGCTGAAATGATGTATTATGTATGGCCTCCCACCATTCAAACCCTCTATGTGATTGTATATTTATAGTAAAGTGAGTTATTT
>CAZANH010000270.1:0-2343 GCA_964486515.1 uncultured Eubacteriales bacterium | reverse complement strand
ACGGGATGTATGAATGATTTATTCCCATTTTGTTTTGAACAGTTAAATATCCCAGGCCACATGTGGCTGTCAGATGTTATAACGCCGCCTGTCCTTTTCTTTTTAACAATAACCTTATGCCTGTCTCCGTCATGTGTAACATATAATCCCAATTTGTTCAGTAATATTGCCATCTTTACAGACATTTAATGTTCTCCTCCTTATAAATAATCCATAATACAACCTTAATTATTATTTATTCAATAACAATTTTTGTATTCCGAATAAGAACTAAAATAAAAACACTAACATTAAATCCTATGTCATTGTTTTTTTTGCAGACATTTGGTATTATATATTTTAAAATGGTAAGTTAAGGGGGACAGCATATGTTGAATTTTATTGAAAAATACTGGGAAAATCCTGATGTTCTGCACATTAACTGTGAAAAACCACGTACGTATTTCATCCCTTATGAAGACGAATATAAAGCCGGTAACGGTTTGAGAGGGGATTCAAGCTTTTATAAAAGCCTTATCGGAATGTGGAATTTTAAATATTATAATTGTGTCTGTGATGTGGAAGATGGTTTTTATACGGAAAATTTCAATACTGAGGATTGGGACAGGATTCCAGTTCCTTCAAACTGGCAGATGCAAGGCTACGACAAACCCAATTACACAAACGTAAACTATCCTTATCCATGTGACCCGCCGTTTGTCCCAAATGAGAACCCCGTCGGGCTCTATACAAGGGATTTTAATATCAACAAGGCTTCCGGTAAAAAATATTATATTAATTTTGAGGGCGTTGATTCCTGTTTTTATATCTGGCTTAATGGGGCATTTGTAGGATACAGCCAGGTAAGCCATATGACATCGGAATTCGACATCACATCCTTCATTAAAAGCGGAAACAATAAAATTGCCGTCATGGTATTGAAATGGTGTGATGGCAGTTATCTTGAAGATCAGGATATGTGGAGGCTATCGGGCATATTCAGGGATGTATATGTACTGGAAAGAGACACTGTACATATTTCTGATATTTTTATAAAAACAGAATTTGATGATAATTTCAGTAGAGCTTTTGTAAAATGTGAAATTGATATTTCACTAGGTTCTCACAATAATGTAAGAACGTTGTTCAAGGATATGTTCGGAAGTATTATTTATGATGAATCTCATAATATAAAAGGCAGCGGAGTTATTGAGTTCTCCGTAGACAGGCCTGCCCTCTGGTCGTCTGAAATCCCATATCTGTATTCTTTGACACTTTTCTCGGGCAATGAGGTAATCTCTTTAAAGACGGGTTTGAGAAAAGTAGAGATAAAAGATTCCGTAATTCATATAAATGGCTGCTTAGTCAAGTTTAAAGGGGTAAATCGCCATGATTCCCATCCTTCACTTGGGCATACCACGCCTCCTTATCATATGAAAAACGACCTTATTCTTATGAAAAGGCATAATATAAATGCCATAAGGACATCACATTATCCAAATGACCCAAGATTCCTTGAGTATTGTGATGAGCTTGGTTTTTATGTAATAGACGAGGCTGACCTTGAAACCCATGGAGCTGCTGTAGCGGGACATTTCAGCATAATATCTGAGGATTCCCGGTTTAAGGAAGCGTATGTCGACAGGATGCAGAGAATGGTTGAAAGGGATAAAAACCATGCAAGTGTTGTAATGTGGTCTCTCGGCAATGAATCAGGCTATGGTGAAAATCATATTGCAATGGCTTTATGGGCAAAGGGCAGGGACAGATCCCGCCTTATCCACTATGAATCACCATTCGGGCAAGGTTTGAAAGACAACGTCAACATGAGTACTTCATGCCTTGACGTGTATAGCCGCATGTATCCTCCATTGGAGTGGATACTGGATGAATTTCTGAAAAGCAATGACGAAACAAGGCCGCTTGTACTTTGTGAATATTGCCATGCCATGGGAAACGGCCCGGGAGATTTGAAGGATTACTGGGATTTGATTTATCAGCATCCAAGACTTGCAGGGGCTTTTGTGTGGGAGTGGACCGACCATGCCGTTCTTACAAAAACTCCTGATGGTATTGAATATTATGCATACGGCGGGGATTTCGGAGATATGCCCAACGACGGTAATTTTTGTATGGATGGACTGGTGTACCCTGACAGGAAACCGCACAAAGGGCTGCTTGAATTAAAAAATGTAATAGCACCTGTGAAGACTGAAGCAGTGGATCTTCATAGTGGAAAGATTCGGATTACAAATCTTTTTGATTTTATGAATCTAAGCCATCTTTCATTGAACTGGAAATTGGAAAAGGATGGAGCTTACACTCAGGGAGGAAGCATTGATGATTTAAGTCTGAAACCTAAAA
>CAZANH010000269.1:0-1789 GCA_964486515.1 uncultured Eubacteriales bacterium | reverse complement strand
AAAAACAGCTTGCCCGGCAATGTGGGCATAAAACTCGATGGCACCCATATGTCAGCACCATATCTCAATGTAACCCACAATGATACCCCCTGCCATTGCATCCCCCTGCCCAAGGCTCCGTCACATCCGCCAATTATTCTGTCGGACTTAAGAAAAAGGCCTGGTCCTATAGTGTTTGCACGGCAAGGCACCAAAGTAGTCCTGCTCTTGAAACTGGTTATGGCATTCTGTTCAACTGTCAGTGGATGAAGTTTTGCTCCGAGCATGTGTGTCTGCTTTTTCCACTCATCAATTGTATTGTATTCGGCCGCAAAGTGTGGTTCCCAAAAGGCAATATGAAAAATCCTCCCGATACCAAATATTGTAATTAGTTTTGCGCCATCAGTTTTAAGCGATGTAATTTTCTCAGCATAGGAAGGGAGATTATCCCTGGTTGCAAAATTCCGCTGCCCCTCAGGCACCGTCAATTCTCCCAGATGCCCGTAAAACGCCTGCTGCATTGCATATTGAAAAGCACCGGGATCATCAGGTTCGAGCGTATTACCTTCTTCGTCGCTCCACTCATCCATATTGAAGCCGTAAACATGCTTGCAGTCAACATTCCACTCCTTCAAAAAATATACTGCCCATCGGTACATACCCATAGGTCCAACCGGAATTATCATTGCAAGCTTTCTTCCTTCAAAAGATGTTTTTTTGATTTCAAGAGCTATCTCATGTCCCATCATCATATTAAAATCATACAGGTTGTCACACTGTACGGGGGTAAAATCAGGGTTCCAGAAAGGTTGCCTTTCTGTTATGCTCTCAGGTGGATTGGAACAGCACCGGTCAATTTTTTCAAGATCCCATCCTTGAGGAAAAAAGCTTTCAAGGAGAGAGCCTTTTATTGTATTTAAGAGATTCATCCGCAATACCTCCTATTCAAATTTTTTTAAATAATAAATTCAAGTACAATAAGTTCTTACGGCAATAACCTTCTTGTTGTATTCCTCGGCCATACATTACATTGCCTGAATCCTTCAGCGTAAGGGACTCCGCATTGCAGACCCCTGAATTTTGAAACTGTCCTTGTAAAATCAAGAAAGTCTATTCCGTCATGATCCTTCAGCCATTTTATCTGGCTTTCATGGCAATTAATCGCACTCAGTTTTAACTCTAAGGTTTCCGATATGTCCACGTATTCTGTTGGTAAAAAATTAACCCCCGCCAGTGTATCCATATAATATATTGGGGGAATTTTTGCCCAATAGGAATTATCCGTAAACATATGCGGAACAGTTGATGAAAAGCTCGCATCAAACACAAGTTTGCTTACTTCAAGGTGGTCCCTCATATAATCATCAGGGCTGTGCGTGATGATTATATCGGGCTTTGCATACCTTATTACGTCTATAACCTTATTCACGGTATTCTTATTATAAGAATCAACTTCGAGATCCGGAACATTGAGGTTAAGGATTTCTTTCGCCCCTATTATTTCAGAAGCTCTGCGTGCTTCCTCCGCCCTTATTTTCGCAAGAACATCAGGAAGTAATTCTACATGTCCCTTATCACCATTTGCCACATTACACATTATGACAACGTCACCCATTGCGGCATACCTTGCAAGTGTACCTCCACAGCCTATCTCAAGGTCATCCGGATGACAACCTACAGCAAGTATATTCATTGCTATCCCCCCTATATTTTATATTTTTCAAGGACTTTTTTTATTCCGTTGATGCACGTCCTTATATGCTTCTCTTTTTACACCCTCTTCTTTATTTGTTCACTGAATGTATTAATT
>CAZANH010000268.1:0-5294 GCA_964486515.1 uncultured Eubacteriales bacterium | reverse complement strand
GGTCGATTTTGTCGTGCTTAATTTTAGTTACAAAATTTTTGAAAAATACTATAAATATTTTTCAAAAACCCCTTGACAATAATTAGCTGGTCTATCTAAATCTAAATGGTAACATTAGATGTCCCTTCGTTACTCAAAGGTGCAAATTCCTTGGCTTTCTCTATAAGCAGTTCGTATTTCAGAGTAGATGATTCAAGGCTCTTGCGAGACTTCTTTTTAATTAAGGAAACGAGCTCATTCTTATTAACCTTTAGGATAGCAGTAGGCGTAGGGTATTGCTCTAAAACAGCTATAGATGCCTTAGAGAATATGTTTGGGAATACATTAGTATAGTTCAGCATTACCTGATCCACTACGCTGGTAAGCTTATTTTTATAAGCAGTAAGCTCATCGTTTAAATTATAGTACTGGCGGCACAGGTTTTTTAGGCACTCAATATCATCATTTGATATATTGGTAGTGTGTAACTCCTGAAACCTATAGAGCAGGGCAATTTTTCGTGCATCAACTTTATCATTTTTCACTTTCCTGATTCCAAAATTTTTGATAGAATCAGTTTGGATGGGGTTCGTTACGGAAACCTCATATCCAGCGTTACAAAGGTAACGGAAAAGGATTTTGTGATAATGCCCTGTGGATTCCATGACAATGAAGGGTTTTGAAGCAAAGTCCTTTTCTGCTTTCTTCAAAAGATTTACAGCCCTTTCAACCTCTGAAATGGAATCGTGATTGATTTTCATGCGGCAGGAAACTTGGTTTGTTGGAGATAAGATTACCATCTCACTGAAATACTTACCTACATCAATTCCTGCAATGGGTCTAAAATTCATCTTGTGCCTCCTAAAAATAAAATTATTTGGACTTTGAATTCTCCATTCCTTCCGTGTAAGTAAACAACCTTGCATGTGATACGAGGAGCCAGCTAAAGAGCTGGCCTCAACCAGCCAAATCATATAGTCTTACCGGAATGGACTAATACTCTTTCGTACGGGTAGTCGGCCCAATAGGTCCGTCCCAGGAGCGATACATTGATCACCCAAGTCCGGAGACTATTATATATGGTTTTCAAGGTTCAGGCCAACAATTTTTGGCAAGTGGCTAAGGTAGGAAGCCAAAATATGAAGTGTTTGATGTTTAGAAAAGTATTAAATTTGAGTTGTTATGTTAACTACTAATTATTAAAGGTCGAACAGTGGTTTAAGGCCACTATTGAAGTACAAATATATTATACAAGGTGCGTGTAATGAATCCACAATCTCATACTTGACGGAGATTCTGAATCATTATACCAGTGGGGTAAAAAGAAGGCAGGATGCAATATTTAGACTGCCTTCCCCTTGGTTTATTTAATCAATTGGGAATTCATAACATTTTGGTTAACATAAAATATTAGTAGCGAGTATTGTTTATGATAATTTCTATTTTTTTAGATTACATATATGGTAAATGTTAGGTGTAAAAAGTTATTTATCAAAAATCGTAAGAAAACACTTGACATTCACGCCATATTATGGAATAATAGTTTTGTCCTAGGCTCCTAGCTAAGCAAACCAGTCAATGAGCCTTGAGATAAATATGCAACTTTCATAGATAAAGTTCCATGGGTAGATTATATCGCTTTTTTGTGGAATTATAAATAAAATAATTAAAAAGGAGTTAGTATATATGAAAAATAAAATTAGTAGACTATTATTTGTAATTTTTTTAGTATCTATTATTATTTGCAGTAGTTCTTTTGCTGCAACAGAAGATATACTAAAAGAAAAGAACGAATTAGAGCTTATAGGTACACTAAAATCCAATTGTGCATGTATAATGCAAGGTAATACTAATGAAGAAGATGATGCATTAGAAGTTCATGTTGGATTAAAATCTGATGGTTATTATGGAATTAGTAATATTACAGAATATGGATGGACATATTATAGTGATACAAGTTCAAGTATTAATACAAACAGAGTAACAGAGAATCAATATATATGGGGTGGAAGATATACATTTTCATATTATACTGGTCATGGTTCAAGAGCAAATGGTATTCCTGTAATAAATTATGATACTGGTTCTAGTAATCAAAGTGGCACTTTTAGTGAAATTAATATTCCTCAAGCTCTTGATGTAGATGGTTCTGATTGGAGAACAACATGTGAATGGCAAGATGGTGAATATTATAGCAGAGTTCATATTTTAGCTGCATGCAATCAGTTGGATTCAACAGTAATGAAGTATTATGCACGGGCTATGAGAGCCTCTGATATGAGAGTAATTGCAGGTTATCACGGAATTGGTCCTGGGCATCCAACAGACGTTAATATAGCAGAAGATTTTTTTGAGTATTGTAATGCTGGTAACAGTGTAAAGTATTCATGGGAACATGGGAATGAAGATAATAGTTCAACAGCACCATGGGCAGTCTTAGTATATAAAGAGAATAATAATCAATACTTTAGAATACCAGGTTTCCCTGGAAACACTTATACAACTCCATCTTCAACAGCAGATATTTATAGATATGCAAGCCATTTATCAAATTCACAATTGGTTTCTTTAAGTAAAAATAATATTATTGATTTATCAAATTTGCCTTTGTACATTAATACTCAGAATGATAAATCAACAAAATATGAGTTTAACAATACAAGAGAATCTTTAGATTCAAAGTATGATATTAGACTTGATTCAAGTATAACGGATAATATTATAAAAAAATTATTTCCAAGTGATAAATTTAATAAAATAGTATGCATACAGACGCCAGTTGTTTGTAGTGAGGTTAACCCAGATTTTGGTCATGTATCCGACTCTGAAGTGGTAGTAGAAAGAATGTATAAGTATTTTGATACATATAATAATGTTAGGGTAAATAACTCTTTCATAAATTTCTTTGTTGATTGTGATGGTATTAATACTGTAACTAATAAATGGAAATCAATAGAAGAAGTAGATGATACTTCTAAAATAAATTCATCAAAATATATTGATGAGAGTACTGCAATAGAATGTATAAAAAAAGCAGGTTATGAAGATTTAAAATTATTTAGAATTTCACTTGTTTATCAACCTGTAAAAGATGGTCTGTGTAAACTTAACTATGAATATATTTCTACTGATGACGATATTTTGTATGTTGATGTTGAAAATGGTGTAGTTACTAGATAATAATTAAATGCATACTTATATTATTATATAAGTATGCATTATACTATAAAATAATAAAAATATTATGATTTTATAAAATATTAAGGAGGTATAATTATGACAAAAAGAAATAAGATTAATCTAATTGTCAGTGCATTGATAATTTGTGTACTATTATTAACAAATGCATGTTCAAATATATTTAATAGTAGCAGAAATATGAGGTCTAACAATATGGAAATTATTTCAAATGATAATTCAACTAATAAAATAAATACTTCTATTATGAATAATGATGAATCTGAGTATTTAAAATATAGTTCAGATAATTTTAATAGATATAGAATTTTAAAAAAATTAGACATAAATACTATAGGGAATTTTCATGATAACCTTGCAGTATGCCAAGACATTAACGGATTATTCGGTTATGTTGACATAAATGGGGATTGGATTATTCAACCTATATATTGCTGTGCAAATGATTTTAATAACGGATTAGCTCTTGTGAAAACAAATGAAGGTGCTTTATATATAGACACAAAAGGAAATGTAATTTTAAATTCAGATAATTTTGACGGATATGGTTTTCAATGTCCTTATGATGAAGATGGAACAACAGTGATATCAGGTATGTCAGAAAAAGATGGAGTTAGAATACATTATAGTAGTGTGATTGATAATAAAGGGGATATACTTATTGATGGAAGAAAATTAAATCTAAGTGATATATCAAGTTCTGTAAATGGTTTAAGAATTGCCAAAAGCACTGAAAAATTAGGAGGAACATGTGACACAGGAATTATTGATAATGATGGCAGTTGGATTATAGAACCAATATTTGATAAGATTGATTTTTATGATAATAATACTTTAATAGTTTCAAGAGTTTTGTCTGATAAAAGTGGAATGGAAAGTGGCTTTATGACAGCTCAAGGGAATTGGATTAAAGAGCCTGAAGATAGTTACATACATGATTTTGGATATGATATGATTGTATATTACTCAATGGATGAGCCACAATATATGCAGCTATATGATACTGATGGGAACATATTGCTTAATGGAGAAAGTTTTCATTCAATAGAGATTATAGAAGATAAACTTGTTAGATGCAAAAAGAATGATAGTAGTCCATATGAATTGTATTGGTCGGATGGAAGTCTTGCTTTTGATGGTTTAAATGTTGAGAGAGGATATTATTTAGATGAAAAAATAATTTGTGCATGTGTTTTAATTAATGAAAGAGAATTATGGGGATTAATTGATGTTAATAAACAAAATCAATGGCTTATTAACCCCAAATATGAAGTAGTATCATATCTCAATGAACATGTAAGAGAAGGATTGGTTACTAAAGAGTATGCTGATAACATAACTTTTTATTTAGAACAATTTGATATAACAGGTCAAGTGATATGTAAAAGTAATGAATTGGTGCTGCCTTTAGATATATATAAATCATTCATAAATTACATGGAATATAATGGTGGTATAAATTTAGACAACAAAATTGGGTTTTCTTAGTGAACTTTGTTATAATAAGTGCGGCATTTAGGACAAAAGAACGGAGGTTATCCACAAGTGAAAAGGAGAAATCACAAACCGGAATTTAAAGCAAAGGTAGTTGTAGAAGTTTTGCGTGAGGAATTATCTATTAACGAAATAGCCGCAAAATACGAGTTAAACCCAAACTTAGTGAGGAGGTGGAAGTCAGAAGCCATAGACAATATGGCAACAGTTTTTGAAGATAAAAACAAGAAAGCAAATAAGCTCAAAAAGGAATATGAGAAAAAAATTAATAATATGTATAATGAAATTGGCAAGCTGACAATTGAGTTGTCATGGATTAAAAAAAAAGCTGCACAATTTAACCTGTAGAGCAGAAAGACAAAGTCTTATTGAATGGAAAAATTCAAAGTTGTCAGTTTTAAGGCAGTGCAAAATGCTGGGTCTTAACAGGTCTACGCTATATTATAAACCGGCACAACCTTCGGAAACGGAAATAAGGATAAAACACAGGATAGATTAATATGTTATCCTTATTAGAACACTTGTTCTTGTGAGGATATTATATGGCTGGCGCAATTGCTTTAAAACTTAATCTTTATAAGACCAGAATACCACGTAATAATAAGTATTACAGGCTGGTTGAG